>CAKZMN010000231.1 GCA_937128575.1 uncultured Alphaproteobacteria bacterium
CTTAACCAAGTAATCGATTGTTGGCTTTGATCGATCAATGCGCGTTGTGTCCTTAACAACGCCGCGCTGCGCCGGCACATTCAAATCCGCGCGCAGCAAAACGCGCTTATTTTTAAGATCCATATTTTTAAGGGTATTAAAACTCATATCGCTTTTCTTCTTTATCTCATTTTAGTGACTTATAGGTTTCAGTGGCTTGAATAAGGCGTGATCGTAAATTGGGGTCCAGCGCAGAATGCCCTGCATCCGGCACCACAACATAATCCGCCTCCGGCCATGCAAGGTGAAGCTTATAGGCGGTTTGCAATGGACAAATAACGTCATAGCGCCCCTGAATAATTGTGGTCGGGATGACGCGCAATTTATCGATATCGTGCAGAATGCTGTCTTCGGCGCTAATGACCTCATGTTTGAAATAATGCGCTTCAATGCGCGCGAGTGCGAGTGCGCTTTGCTTTTGCTCTTCTGTCGTGATGGTCTCAAAATTCGGATATAGCGACGAACACGCACCTTCATAAAGGCTCCAGCGAATGGCGGCGTCCATTCTAGTTTTCGGATCTTCACTCGTCAGCAGGGCGTAATAACTCTCCAGCAAATCATCGTGCTTATCCTCTGGCAAAAGACCTGCAAATTGCTCCCACGCTTCGGGGAAGATTTTCTTCATCCCATATAGGAACCAATCAATCTCATTTTGCTCACACAGGAAGATGCCGCGTAAAATTAGGCTGATGCATTTTGTTGGGTGGGTTGTGGCATAACGCAGAGCGAGGGTGCTGCCCCAAGAGCCACCAAAAACATGCCAGCGACTAATCCCCAAATGAATACGCAGCATCTCTGTATCTTGTATCAAATGCTTCGTGGTGTTGTTCTTTAGGCTGCCTAGCGGGTGAGAGCGCCCCGCGCCGCGTTGATCAAATACAATAATGCGGTAATGGTCGGGATCAAAAAACCGTCTATGCATTGGCGTGGCGCCCGCGCCAGGGCCACCATGTAAAAACACAATCGGCACGCCGTCGGGATTGCCACTTTGTTCCCAGTAAATATTATGATCATTATCAACGGACAAAAATCCACTGGAATAGGGGCTAAGCGAGGGGAATAAATCGAGCTTGAGCGCACGCCTGTCTGCGCCGCTTGCTGTCGGCGTTGATCTTGGGGGGGGCGTAAAGTTATTATCCTGCATTGCTTCTCGAATATCTTAATAAATTAAGTCTTTATCGTGAGTGCGACTTTAGATCGTTATGTCGGCACTGGCAATGTGTTTGAACGGGCTTATTCTAAAATTTCAACGGCTTGTGGATGGTTAATCTCAATATAGGGGCCATTATATTCCTCCAGCCAGCCGCGAACGCGCAAGGTCTTGCCACCCCAGCCCAATGGATCAAGCCCCACCTTGGAAAATGCGCGCTTATCCGCAGGGGGTATAGATACCGTTAAGTCACTGCGCCAATCTTTACCAAAATTCAGATAGATACGATTGCTTTTTAAAGCAGCGCTTTCAATGCGCCCCTCAATAATTTGATAACTATCCGCGCGATTTTTGGCGCCGCCTGGCGTTAAAATGCTGTAATCTTCCACTTCCCAAAGACCCAGCTTATTTTTACGTGCTGCAATCTCTAAATCATAAAGCTGCTTGGCCATCTCCGGCGTGCGTTTGGTTGTGCGTACCCGCGCCAGCCCCAATGAAACCATCGTACCCTGAACCCATATCTGATCCTTAATCCGCTCCAGATGTGCAATATCGTGGCCCATGCGGTTTGTACGGCCCCAGTCGGATTTTTTTGTTTGATAAATATTTACGCCCTGATTAAGCAGCATATCTTTCAAAACTTTAACGCTGGTCACTGAAAAGTCACCCGCCTCATGGATTTGCAAATCCGGGAAGTCGATGCCGCTTAATCGAATGATGCGCCCATCATGAAGCTGCACAGTTTGCGGATCTATAATGCTAATAACCTCCGCAGTGCCTGTGCGCTTAAGCGCACCAAAATCGGCGCCAGGTAGGGCAGGGACAGCCTGCTGCGCTAAAGCGGGTTGCACAAAAAAACTGGAAATCAGAAGAAAAAGCGTTAATATCTTTGTCATGATTAAAGATTGGACACTATCAAAGAAAATTTGCAAGCCTTTACTTATGTGCAGCGCCATCGCACTGCTTGCTGGATGTAGCACAAACGCCGCCACAGGCCGCACGCAGTTTGCCGGACTTATGTCTCCGCAACAAGAAACGCAGGTCGGGGCGAGTGAGCATGAGAAAATCGTGAAGCAATTCGGGCTATATAAAAATTCAAAGCTGCAATCCTATGTCACTGAAATCGGAAAGCGCGTATCTGTAAATACAGAGCGCGCAGATGTGCAATATAAATTCTTTGTCCTAGACAGCCCCATTGTAAACGCCTTCGCGCTTCCTGGTGGCTATGTCTATATATCACGCGGGCTTATGGCTCTATCAAACAGTGAGGCTGAGCTTGCGGGCGTGCTTGCCCATGAAATTGGTCACGTAACGGCGCGTCACTCGGCGGAGCGCTATTCACACGGCGTTGTAACCTCACTAGGCGCGGCCGTTATCGCCGCCGCCGTAGACAGCACAGGCGTATCACAAGCACTTGGCTTGGGTAGTAATCTTTACATGAGCTCCTATTCACGCTCTCAGGAAAATGAAGCGGATAGTCTCGGTATTCGTTATTTGTCCAAGGGCGGGTATGAGCCAAAGGCGATGTCATCATTTTTGAATGCCATGCAAAATCAATCTGCAGTGGACAGCAAAGCCAAGGGCGAAAAAAGCGGCGGCGCGAATTACTTTTCCACCCATCCAGCAACCGCAGACCGCGTTGCCAAAACACGCAACGAAAGCGCGCAATATAAGGCGGGCGGCGATTGGGATCGCGATAAATATCTAAAAATGATCGATGGCATGACATACGGTGACAGCGCGGAGCAGGGCTTTGCCAAGGGCCAGACTTTCTATCACCCACAAATGAAATTTGCATTCACCGCGCCAAACGGTTTCGAAATTGTAAATCAGCCATCGCAAGTGATCGCCGTATCTAAGGCGTCGGGCGCGGCGATGATATTTGATATGAGCGCTTCTCAAGGCGCGCCTAATCCCGCCAGTTACATCTCCAATGTTTGGATGAAGGGCAAGTCAGGCATAGGCAGCGTTGAAAACACAACCGTAAACGGCATGCCCGCCGCCAGCGTTGCGTTCCCCGGTGAGGTTAATGGAAAGAAAGCAACAATCCGTGTGATGGCCGTACAATGGGCAGCGGATCGTTATGCACGTTTCCAAATTGCTATCCCGAATGGATCAAACGCGAACTTGGTTAACAGTCTTAAAACCGCCAGCTACAGCTTGCGTAAATTATCAAATAGCGAAGTGCAAAAGTTAAAGCCCAATACGGTGCGCGTCATCGCCGCCAAATCTGGCGAAAGCGTCAGCGGCTTAGCCCGCAGATCGGCGTTTTCAAATCTACAAGAGGAGCGCTTCCGCGTGCTAAATGGACTTGGACAAAACGACCAACTGCAGGCTGGTCGTTTGTATAAAGTTATAGTGGATTAGTGGGCTATGTAGCGCGCTCTAGCGCTGCAAGAACAGATCGCTGCGCTCTTCAACGAAATCACCCATCGTATCTTTTAGCTTGATCATCGCGCGCTGCTCTAACTGACGCACGCGTTCTTTGCTGATGCCTAGGTCATTGCCCAAGGTCTCAAGCGTTACGGTTTCATAGCCAAGGTGACGATCACGAATGATTTTCTCCTCGCGTTCTGAAAGTTGCCCTAGGGCTTTATTCAGCCACGCAGAGCGCGTTTTGCCGTCCTTCATGTCCTGAACGATATCTTCTGGTGAAGCGCTCTCATCGGTCAGCAAATCCTGCCATTCGCCATTTTCATCTTCGCCAATTTTCACGTTGAGCGATGGATCGCTGCCTGACAGGCGCGATTCCATGTCCGTTACATCTTTAAGGCGCACATTTAATGTATCCGCAATATCGTTGCGGTCATCATCATTCAGGCCCTCGCGCTCTTTTTTATTCTCAATTTTTGCACGCAAAGCGCGGAATTTGAAAAACAAAGATTTTTGCGCCGCCGTCGTGCCTGTGCGAACGATAGACCAGTTGCGCAAAACATAATCTTGAATGCTGGAGCGGATCCACCATGAGGCATATGTAGAGAAGCGCAAATCACGACTAATATCAAAGCGATTAGCCGCTTGCATCATGCCAATGCTCCCTTCTTGGATTAGGTCGCCCATAGGCAGGCCATAATTGCGAAACTTCGAAGCAATGGATACCACAAGGCGCGTGTGCGAACGTACTAACTCATGCAGAGCTTTCTCATCCTTTTCTTCGAGCCATTTTCGCGCCAATTCATGCTCGTGACTTTTCTCAAGCATAGGCTCGTTCATTGAATTGCGTATGTAAGCTAAATTAGCCTTCTGCGTTTGGGGATCGTCGATATGTGCCATGTTTCACCATCCATTTCTTTGATGCTTGAGTCATAATGTAAAACTTTTGCACTATAATTCAAGCGGGTGCCTACATTCTTATTCGTAGCAAAACACCAAATAGATGACTCTTTATTTTATTTTATTTAAAACTTATACAAATGAGTGGCAATTAAGGGCTAAGCCTCAAGTAATTCTGCTACATTGCCATCTTGTTCAAACGCGGCGCACACAACCGATCCACCAAATCCTGCGCCGCCATCAATGGTCGCCGTTGCACAATTTAGATGAACACCTTTATGGGTGGGGTCATAGCCGCGAACAACCTTTTGAAACGGATCATAGGCCGCGTTTATTTTTGTGAAATGCTCGCCATACCACCAAAGTCTGTCACCTTGATCTTCTAAAGATCGTCGCACATCAATACCGGAATTCACAAACAGCATCGGATAATCCCCTTGCTGTGATGTGTGAGCGGCGCGTTTTAATTCGGTACCAAATATTTCATGCCCTGCATGTTTGCGCATGGCGGTGCGCACTTGTTCAATCCATCTGGATATCCCCATAATACCATTCCGGCAGGCTTCGATGCCGTCATGCGGCGACAGGCCATAACTGTATAATGTGTTGGACAGACCGTTACTCAGCATCCACAGCAAAACATTTGTCGGGTCTGGTGCGAATTGAAGCTGTAGTAATTTCTGCCACATCTCTTCCTGTGCGCCGCGAAGATAGGATAAATCGCTACAGCGCACTCCAGGAATAGATAATATCAAACGGCGGAAGGTTATAATTTCTTCAACGCACGCGGCGCTATCTTCACTATATCCAGTGTAGTTCCCCAAATAGACAAGTTTGTCACCCACGTTAAAGCGCTCCAGGATTGCATCATGCATGCCCATCAGGCGATCTAGCTCACCATGGATAGCAGAGATAGCCCAAATGCGTTCGGGGCTGCCAAGAGCGTGGAATTTCAAATTTTTATTTTTGTTACACACGTGATCTATACGGATGTTGAGTGAAAAAGTGGGGAGGGGACGCAGAAGAAAAATTCTGAATTAATTACCAGAATCATATTAAGTATACAAAAAAATCAGGCAGATAGCAAAAGCCAAATGCCTGATTTGTTATTCTTTGTATCTTTTAAAAAGACTTAAGCAGCAGCAGCTTCTTTTGCTTTTGGTGTGCTCAAGATATCTTCTAGATTTTCTGTCGCTTTGATTTCAGTAATTTTCTGAACTGCGGCAACTTCACGCGCTAGACGCTCAAGGGCGGATTGATAGATTTGGCGCTCTGAATATGACTGCTCGCTGTCATCATTGCTACGCTTAAGGTCACGAAGAACTTCTGCAATTGCTACTGGGTCGCCAGAGTTGATCTTCATCTCATATTCTTGTGCGCGGCGGCTCCACATTGTGCGGCGAACGCGTGAGCGGCCTTTCAATGTAGTAAGAGCATCCTTAAGACGATCGCTAGAGCTAAGCTTACGTAGGCCAGCAGCCTCGGCTTTCATAACTGGAATTTTCAAACGCATACGTTCTTTTTCGAAGCTCACTGCATATAAACGCACTTCCATGCCTGCAATAGTTTGTGTTTCAACACCTTCGATTTGTCCAACGCCGTGCGCCGGGTATACAACGTAGTCGCCTTGAGAGAAATTATCGTTATCAGCCATGTTGTTCTTACCTCTGTTTAATTTATGTTTTTTCAAAATTTATCCCCTTCAGGATATTACCGAAGGGGTAGTACTACTCAGGTCAATAAATGCTCAAAGTTTCAGTTTTTAATCGAACCGATCTTTGTGTCCTTGCTTGGGAAGCGTGTCCCGAACTGTGTAGAGTGAAAACATCATATCAAAAAATTTACTATTTTTCAACTATTGTATGGAAAGGGGGGTGTAAAGGATTGTAATAAAACAATTATTGCATAGCTTGTCTTTCGCTAATATACGCGCGAATCGACGATTTTTGCCTAATTTTATATATTGGATTGAAGTTTTTATTTAAAATTTGACTGATTATGCCAAGGTTTGAAGAGGCAGACAGTAAATTTTGCGCCGCAGATTGTTCACGGTATCCATATTCGCGCGCCATCAGGTCGCGCATGGCTTTCGCAGACAGCTTATTAATAACGCCATATAAATGAGCTCCGGAGCAATTGATGGAGTTGTAATTTGAGGTCTCAAGCTCTGCGCGGTAAAATGAAGTTTCCTCGATGCTATTAACACATTTGTTAAAACGCA
>CAKZMN010000232.1 GCA_937128575.1 uncultured Alphaproteobacteria bacterium
ACCAGCTCGAAAGCGGTGTAAGCCCGCTCCGCGCAGCCTGGGATCGTGCTGATACAATGGAATATATCCGCGAAAACGCTGACGATATAGCCGAAGAGTCTACAGACTCCGCCGGTGATGGTCGTGAAGGCGGTGATGATGTCCTTTCCGGCGGTGACGGTGATGACACTATCTATGGCCAAGAAGGCAACGACGTCATATATGGCGGCGCTGGCAATGATACGCTTATCGGCGGCAGTGGTGCAGACACCTTCATGATGGAAATTGAGCAAGGTATCGATGTTATCCGTGACTTCAGCACGGGCGAAGGTGATGTCCTCGATCTATCGGGGCTAATCCAAAACTATGACCCAACGCAGCAAGCGATTGATAATTTTGTATTCGCGCGCGACGTTGATGGCGGAACAGTTCTGTCCGTAGACGTAAGCGGTAATGGCGATATGGCCAACGCAGTTGATCTGGTTGCCCTAGAAGGCATGCAAAATATGGATGTGCAGGCCATGGTGGAAAGTGGAAATATCCACGTCATGTAGGCCAGATAAATAATAATAAAAAAGCCGCGAGAGTGATCTCTGCGGCTTTTTTATTATGCGCTTTTTGCTTTATTTGGTTTTGGCTTGCGTGACTTGGGCTTTCCACCGCTTGGGTTGCCCCCTTTGGATTGTCCCGCGTTGTTATTTTTCTTGGGGCCTTTAAAGCGTTTTTTATTGCTCTTCTCGTTCTTGCCGTTGGCACCATTTTGGTTGTTTTTGCCGTTTTTATTACGCGGTTTGCCTTTAAATCCACCTTTTCTGTTGCGGCTACGTGATTTCTTTGGTGGTAATTTGTCATGCTTCTTGTCCGGGAACATCAACATTTCAATGGCATGCCAATTACGCCCATCTTGCGGAGAAATTAGACACAGCGCATTACCTTCTGCGCCGGCTCTGGCTGTGCGGCCAATACGGTGAATATAATCCTCGGGCACCTGCGGCAAATCATAGTTAATAACATGTTCGATATGCGGAATATCAAGGCCGCGCGCCACAACATCTGTGGCCACCAATATACGATATTTTTTATTGCGGAAATCACGAATAACGCGGTCGCGTTTGCTCTGGCGTAGATCACCATGAATGGCCTCTGCCTCAAAATGCTCAGCGCTTAATTTCTTGGCTAGCCGCTCAGTATTGCGCCTAGTTTTCACAAATATAATAATGGAGCCCTCACGCGCCTGAAGCTCGCTGGTTAGGACATCGTATTTTTTCTCATTATCAACGCGGATGATTTCCTGCGTGATGTTTTCAACTGGGTTAATCGTTGAACCAACGGCAATGCGCTCTGGTTTGTGTAGGTATTTATTCGACAGCTTAATAATGTCATCCGGCAAAGTGGCGGAAAACATTAATGTTTGGCGCTCCTTCGGCAGATGCTTAACAATGCGGTCAATCTGAACACTGAACCCCATATCAAGCATACGGTCTGTTTCGTCCAAAACCAGAAACGTGGTTTTATCCAGCTTAAGAGTGCCGCGCTCTAAATGGTCATTCAGACGGCCGGGCGTTCCAACAACAAGGCGCGGATTGCGTCTTAATTGCGCAAATTGTTTTCCTATGGGCTGTCCGCCAATAATAAAGGCGGTGTCTATCTCGCTTTTATGCCCAAGCAGCTGATGCATGATATCCATGATCTGCTTACCCAATTCACGCGTTGGCGTTAAAACCAGAGCGGAATCTTCCTT
>CAKZMN010000233.1 GCA_937128575.1 uncultured Alphaproteobacteria bacterium
CTTACCCCAATCCACGCCAAGGGACGGAACGGGCAGGGATTTGGTGAATTCGTAGATACCATTATCCAGCACAACCACGACCAAATTTGCAGGTTTTGCATGTGAAATGGTTGCCAGAGACGTCATATTCATCGTCAGCGCGCCATCACCGCAGGCGGCAATAACTAGCCGGTCTTTATTTGCCACAGCAACGCCCAGCGCCACCGAAGAGGCCATGCCCATCGGGCCGGATAGGTAGAGATTTTCATCCCGGTCGCCTGCCGCCTTTAGCCATAGAGATTGTGAACCAATGTCAGAGACAATCAGTGCGTTTTGGCTTTGTGCATAGGCGGATAATATTTCGAAGGCTTTGCCCTGTTTCATGATTCTGGCCTATCTGTCAGTG
This sequence comes from uncultured Alphaproteobacteria bacterium, assembly GCA_937128575.1. Lineage (GTDB taxonomy): Bacteria > Pseudomonadota > Alphaproteobacteria > Micavibrionales > Micavibrionaceae > JAGRKE01. The sequence continues at coordinate 386 of CAKZMN010000233.1, forward strand.
TTACAAAGCTGGGTTCGCCAGCCCCTTGGGAGCGAGCCATGGCTTTTGGGATATTGATCGCAAGATCGTCCCATGAAGATTCGTGTACAAACAAATTCATGCCGCGCGTTACAGATTCGAAGCCGCGATATTTGTTGGGATCATAGCCGTTTGAGTCGTTTATGCCGCCGCGATGCGCGATCAGGCACACGAAGGGTGTTTGGTATTTTTGGCAAAGGGTCGTGTATGCACCGACGGCGTTTAGGAAGCCTGAGTTCTGCATGACGACGAGGGCGGGTTTGCCGCTCATCGCGATACCGGATGCGATGCCGAAGCATTCTTCCTCGCGCGCGGCGGCGATGTAATCAAAGCGATCATCATTGGTCAGGCCGTTAATCAGCGGTACAATCCAGCCATCGGGCACGCCCGTTGCGATGTTGATGTTATGTGCGTCTAACGCGTCGAGGATTTTGCTAACCATATATTTAAGCGCCCTGAAAAGTTATTTAGTGAAAAGCCTATCCGATATTTTGGGATGGATAAAGAGCGCGGGTTGTTAATCAGGATAGTTGTTCATAGTCATTCATGGCGCGCGCCATTTGAATATCTAAATCGGTAATGCCACCTGCGTCATGGGTGGTTAGGGTGACCTCCACAGTTCTATAAATATTTGACCATTCAGGGTGGTGATTTATACGCTCCGCCAGAGCGGCAACGCGGGACATGAAGCCCCAAGCTTGGTTAAAATCCTTGAATATAAATTTTTTATACAGAGCATGGCGCGTCTCTAAACGCTTCCAACCATTCAGATTTTCCAATTCTTTGGTGATTACATCATCTATCAATTTGTCAGCCATTGAACCATCCTAAAAATAATCGTAAATTTGAGTATACGAATCTAAATATACAACAAAGAGATCTGGCTCGTTTCAGATTTATTCAGTGTTAAGGACTGTCGTTTTGGCCGCTAATGCAAAGCAAATCATTATGAATTTCTCAGTTCCGCCGAGCGCCGATGATTTTGAGGTCATCGCGGCGGAGCTTCAGGAATTGATGCCTGAAGAGCTGATGGAGTTTTGCGACGGCATTGCCATTACGATTGAAGAATTTATCGATGATGTTACGGCCACGGATATTGATGTGGACGATCCGTATGAGGTGCTGGCGCTGTATAAAAGTGGCAAAGAAATTTCCCCCGGTTTGGAACGCAAAAGCGCCAATGATGATGATGTTTTGGTGCTGTATCGCCGCGCTATACTTGATGTGTGGTGTGAAGGCGGTGAAGACCTCAGCGCCCTTATTCGGCAGATTATGATCGAAGAATTAGGGCGTCATTTCGATTTCTCTGATGATGAAATCGATGAAATGAATGAGCGTCATTATCAGGGCATGTTGTAGATATCAGCTATAAATTCTTTAGAAATCCCATATAAATTATGCACTTAAATCACGTATATGCTAAACTATTGAATAGGTTTTGGTATATGAGAGAGCTCGGTTTTAAGCGGTGCGTATAGGTTTTTTTACATTTTTAGGTTTCTTTTGTGTGTTTTTGATGAGCATGCAAGCCAATGATGCGTGCGCGGAGGTTGTTCCCGGATCGGCCTGTGACGTTGAAGTTATGAATGTTTTCAAGGAGCGCGCCTGGATGGAAGGCAAGCGCGAGATGGAAATTGCACAGACCTTAATCGCCAAATCTGATTCCGTTTTAGAATATTCTTGTTTTAAGCAGCGCCGTAACGAACTTGGCACGCGCGGCATGGTGTGGAGCCGTGCCAATGGTCTTGGTGATGGTTGGCTTGATGGTGCATTCTCTGGTATTGCGACAGATGGCTTGCAAGATTTATTGGACCTTATCGGCGGCGGCGCTATTGCTGATATTTTAGGAGATCTGATCTCTGGCGTTGTCGGGGAACAGCTTTCTAACTTTAGCGGTGATCCTTTGCTTTATTTGATTGATGGCCCTATGGAAGATTATTTAGGGCGAAATTTTTATCACACGCTCAGTGGCGGTATGCATGATGGCTCCGTTCAGGGGGTTTGTGATGCGATGTATATGATTTGGGACTTTACGAAGTGTCAAAATTTTGATGAAAACAGCTTTATTACATTCGAGCTATTAACAACAACTGATGTGCGAACTTTGCCGCGGGAATGTCCGGGCACTGAAACACTTCATGTTGGTGATGCGCGGGCGCGCGCCGGTCATTCAACCAAATGGGAAGAGGCGATCTTCCTTGCTAATCCACCGCCTAGTCTTAATGGCGCGGCGAATGTGGGCGGTATGGATGCGCTTATTGTTGGTGCAAACGCTGACCGTTTAACGCCGGGTGTTTGTACGGCGCCTATTCCGACGGGTGCTATGGTGACGAACTCTCCACCGGGGGATTATGATCCGGACTTTG
>CAKZMN010000234.1 GCA_937128575.1 uncultured Alphaproteobacteria bacterium
TGTCTGGGCTATCTCGGTGCCGCCAACGGCGTGCAGGAAGTAGCTTTGATCCTTGCCGTGATCATGCGCGCGGTGCAGTTCGGCTTTGCCGTCTTCATTGATTGTGCGCTTGATATAATGCCCCGTCGCCATGCAATCTGCGCCCAAGTCTTTGGCGACTTCTAGCAGGTCACGGAACTTCACGCTCTGATTACATTTAACGCATGGGATCGGCGTTTCGCCGCGCATATAGCTGTCGGCGAAGTCATCAATCACGGATTGTTTGAAATTACTTTCATAGTTCAGCACGTAATGCGGGAAGCCTCTGGTTTCTGCCACGCGCTTGGCATCATAGATATCTTGACCCGCGCAGCATGTTTTGGAGCTAGCGACGCTATCGCCCATATCATAGAGCTGCAGCGTGACACCGACCACGTCATAGCCTTCCTCGTGCAGAAGCGCCGCCGCAACGGAGCTATCAACGCCGCCGGACATGGCCACCACCACGCGGGTGTCTTTCGGATCTTTATCTATACCAAGTGAGTTCATGCAGCGGAATATATAAGGTTTTTGCGCAAAAAAGCAAGTTTAGCGGTTGATTTGTTGGAGGGGTATCTTGGCTCTATTCCCAGTCCGTGTCGGTGCCAGGCAGGGCGATGACCAATCCCTCTAGCGCATCTGTAAGTTTTATCTGACAGCCAAGGCGAGAGGTTTCGCGTACATCAAACGCGGTGTCTAGCATGTCTTCTTCCTCGTCGGACTTCTCATTATCCTCAGCCTCTACGCGCGCGGTCCAATCTGGGTGAATGTAGCAATGGCATGTTGCGCAGGCCATGGAGCCGCCGCACGCGCCTGCGATTTCGCTAATCTCATTTTCCACCGCGACCTGCATGATTGACCAATTTTCGAGCGCGTCGATTTCGGTTGTGCGGCCATCTTTGTGGAGAAATGTAATTTTAGGCATGTGTTTTTATCCTGTCTTTTAGGCGTTCGTAAATTTTGCTCCAGCTTTCGATGAAGTGTTCAATGTCGCTGGGCGTTGTGTTCCATCCCATAGATAGCCGTAGCGCGCTGGAGGCCACGTCTTCGCTTGCGCCCATCGCCAGTAAAACATGACTGGCCTTCACTGTCCCGCTGGAGCAGGCGGAGCCATTGCTGAGCGCTATGCCTTCAAGATCCAGTGCCATGAGCAGGGTTTCAGATGATATGCCTGGCAGGCTGAACATGGATGTGCCTGCCACGCGCGGCGCGTTTTTGGCGTGGATGATGATCTCTGGCGATATCGCTGATAGTTGCGTTTCCAAATCGTCGCGCATTTTTTGGAGGGATTGATATTGATCCATATCGGCGCGCTTTGCGGCTTCCCCAAATCCGGCGATGCCCGCGACATTTTCTGTTCCGGCTCTGGCGCTTTTTTCCTGACCACCACCGCGTAACATGGTGGGCGTTATGCCGCATAGACCAAGCGCCAATGCGCCGACGCCTTGCGGGCCGCCAATTTTATGCGCGGACAGGCTTATAAAATCTACGCCCAATGCGTTTATATCAACGGGGATGCGGCCAATGGCCTGCACCGCGTCGCAATGCACTAAAGCGCCGTGGCGTTTCGCCAGCGCAGAAATATTAGTCACGGGCTGGATCGCGCCGGTTTCATTATTGACCAGCATAATAGAGACCAAAGCGGGCGCTTCCGTTTTCAGGATCTCCTCAAGCGCGGTTAAATCCGTTAGGCCGTTTTCATCAACGGGGATATGAACCAAGTGTTCGGCGGCGTCTAATATGGATAGGTGGGAGGCGGCGCAAACAGCGATTTTCTCGCCTGCGAAGTGATGCAAAACGGTGTTGTTGGCCTCCGTCGCGCCAGAGTTAAAGATAAGCTGCGCGGGCGGCACATTAATGATGGCGGCAATATCGCTGCGGGCTTGTTCGATAATTCTGCGCCCCTCTCGGCCATAGCTATGGACGGAGGAGGCGTTATGCGGGGCCGCTAGGATGTTGGTTACTACATCCAAAACTTCGGGGCGCATGGGCGCGCTAGCGTTATAATCTAGGTATAGAGCATCATTCATAGCACCGCCATATAGCGGTTTTTTTGCGATAATTTCAATGTTTTAAATTTGAGGTAGGTTATAGACGGTTTTTTATAACGTCAGTCAGGCTCAGGGCTTTTAGCTTTGTGTAGAGGAAGCCTTCGATGTGTTCCCACAGATTAAATGATTCAAGCGAGGATTCTTTTTTGCCTTTGCTTTTATTTCTGCGCGCGGGGCTTATGTCCTCTGCTGCGATCAAAATTTCAGAAATCGCAATGTCATTGGCAGGCTTGTTCAGCAAGTAACCACCGCCCGGTCCGCGATAGCTTTTGACCAAATTATGGCGGCGCAATCCAGAAATTAATTGCTCCAAATATGACAGAGAAATGTCGCTGTTTTGTGCAATGTCAAACAGCGGTGTTGGTTTGTCACCCTCTTGTTTGGCCAATTCGACCATGACAACAATGGCGTATTTTCCGCGGCTTGTGATTTTGACTTTTTCTGATTTTGCTGTTTTAGACATAATGTTTTTATACGTTGTTTTGTTTTAATATAATGAGAAAGATAGAGGATATTATTATGTTTTCAATCCTTTATATTAGAAAGCATTAAAGTATAGACAATATTGTTTTTTTGCAAATGATAGTTACGGTAATGATTTTTAATTATCCACATATATTTCAGTAACTTAGAAGAAATATGTAGACTTTTTGTGGTGAGTCCAATATACAGAATACAATTAAAATAACTGGGAAAGTTGTTTTCCAAGTTTTAAAAAAATAACCAATCGATGGTGAATGCTTTTTAAAGCCTTGCGCCACTCAATAGTGAAAAGGGGTTTACATGCCTGAAGTCATTTTTAATGGCCCAGCCGGCCGTCTCGAAGGTCGCTACTCACACTCAAAAATAAAGAATGCGCCTCTTGCGCTTGTCCTACATCCCAGCCCTGAATATGGCGGGACGATGAATAATAAAATTAACTACATGATGTTTCAGGCTTTTGCAGCCCGTGGTTTTTCTACGTTGCGCTTCAATTTCCGTGGCGTCGGCCGCTCTCAGGGCGTTTTCGATCGCGGTGAAGGCGAGCTAAGTGATGCGGCATCTGCGCTGGATTGGATGCAGGAGCTTAATCCAAATGCCCCTTATGTTTGGGTAGGCGGTTTTTCCTTCGGTGCTTGGATCGGTATGCAGCTTTTGATGCGTCGTCCTGAGGTTCAGGGATTTATCTCTGTTGCGCCGCCCGCAAATACAGAAGATTTCAGCTTCCTTGCGCCATGCCCAACATCGGGTTTGATGTTGCAGGGGTCTAAAGATGACGTTGTTGTCGAAGAATCTGTGGCTGACTTGGTTGATAAGGTACAGCTTCAAAAGGGTATTCAGATTGATTACCGCGTTATTGATGGTGCGAACCACTTCTTCCATGGTCATACTGACACGATCATTTCACACATGCATGATCATTTGAACACGGCAGAGGCCGGTCAATTCGTGCCTGTTACCGAAAGCGTTGCGGCGTAGTCGTTTAAAGATTTAAAATTCGAATAAATAAAAGAGCCCAGAAATTTTGGGCTCTTTTTTTGTTTTAAGTTTTGGCGATGCTTAGGCTGCTTTGGCTAAATCTTGCGCGGCGGCTTGCACGGCTTCGACGTGGTCTTTTACTTTTACCTTGCGCCAAATGGCGGCAATCTTGCCCTGTTCATCAATGAGAAATGTTGAGCGCTCAATCCCTAAAAATGTTTTGCCGTACATGGATTTTTCTTTCCACACGCCATATAAATCGCAAACCTTGCCTTCCTCGTCGGAGCCGAGCGGGAACTTTAGCCCGTATTTGGCTTTGAACTTATCGTGCTTGGCAGGCGTGTCCTTGGATATACCAAGGATGGTTGCATTTATATTTTCAAAAGCGGGCAGCGCGTCATTGAATCCGCAAGATTCCTTGGTACAGCCCGGCGTGTCATCCTTGGGGTAGAAATAAATGACAACTTTTTGTCCTTTCAAATCAGATAATGTTATTTCGCCGTCGCTATCGGTGGGGAGTGTGAAATCCGGCGCATTATCGCCGATATTTAATTCAGACATTTGATGACCCTTTTTGATGTTGATTGATGTGGTGATTCATATGGTTCATCCCTTGTAGGTCTTCAAGGGGTTTATAACAATGAAAAATATTGGATCGGCGCTGGCGCGGCTTCTTCGCGTGGGTTAAAACTATAGATATATTTAAAAATAATATTTTAAGAGGGTTTGTCTTTGTCTAGTAAGGCTAAATTTTTGGCGCAGACGCCGGGTAAGATCGCTATAGAGATTTTACTTATCATTGCTGTGCTGTGCTTTATCTTGCTGACGGTGCTGGTGTGGCGCATTCATGCCAAGCCTTTGGATATTAACTTTGCTAAGCCGTATATAATTTCGGCGCTTAGTTCGGATACTACTGGGCGGCATGCGACGATGGATAAGGTTGTTTTGCACTGGCCCAAAATTCGCGGCCCACTTTTGATTGGTCTGGAAAATGTTCAGGTTTTGGACAAGAACAATAAAGTTTCCGTTTCTATTGATGAAGCCGCGGTGGGGCTCGTTAAATCTCGTTTATTAATTGGGCAAATTGCCCCCTCTGTCCTTATTTTGAAAGAGCCCACTTTGCGCGTTATTCGCGGCGCAGACGGCAGTTTTGATTTTGGTTTTGGCGATCAGGAGGCCGAGACCGCGCAGGGTGATCAAACCGCGATCGTGGATATGATTATTACCTATATCACCGAGCCTGGGCATCAGAGCCTTGCGGATTCTCCACTCGCTGCTTTGGATGGTTTTAAAATTGAGCGCGCGGAGTTGGTGGTTGAAGACCGCGTTATGAATGCGTCTTGGTTTGTGCCGCGTTTTGATGCGGCCCTTAATAATGCAGGGCAGGGGATGAGCGCTTCGTTCTATCTCGATCTGCCTGACGCTCAAGAGGGTGAAGCCTTTGTGAAGGGGCAAATGATTTTTGATGCGCGGAGTAAAGAGACAAGCGGCAAGCTTTCAATTAAAAATTTCGATGTGCGCGCGCTGGCGGAAAAGCTGCCTGATCTTTCTGTGCTGGCGCAGCAAGATGTTATTTTTGACGCTGACATTGATGTGACGTTTGATCGAGACTTTCAACCTCTGCGCGCTGATTTGAATATCTCATCATTGGCGGGGGCGTTTCAGTATGAGGGCGCATATACGGAGCCCGTTCCATTTAAAGATATGGCTGTTACCGCGTCTTATGACGCGGCGTCTAAAAAACTTGATATATCTGAGGTTAGAATTACAGCTAAAGATGTGCCTATTCGTGCGCAAGGCTCGTTTGTTTATGAGGGCGAGAGTTTAGCGGGGCCGATCACCATTAATATTGATGAGGTGAAACAAAGTCTGATTGAGCCGTTATGGCCAGAATTCTTGGTGGGTGATAACAGCGAAAAATGGATTGTTAAAAATCTATCAAACGGCACGCTTCGTAACTCAAGCGCGGACATGGTCATTAGCTTTGATAAAGGTGAGCAGGGTTGGAGCGCGGATGCCCATGACATTGTTGCAAAATTTGAATTTGAAAATATGGATGTAGATTATCGCGCGCCCATGCCGCCCGTGACACAAGCCAAGGGGCGCGGCACGTTTGATAACACACAGGAGAAAATCACGATCAGTGTTCAGCAAGGCCGCGTTGGGGCGCTTGAGGTGAAAAGTGCGGAGTTAGAGTTTGTAGAAATCATCGCCAAGGGTAAGGGGGTTGCGGATATTAATGTGCAGCTTACTGGTCCGGTGAAAAGCGCCATTGATTATGTGTCGCATGAGCCTGTTGCCCTGAAGCATGACTTTGATTTATCCCGGACAGAGGGGCAGGCCGAGCTCAGTGTTAATCTTGTATTTCCCGCAGTTGATGACATTAAGACCGAAGATGTGAAGGTGCGCGTTGTGGGGAAGGCGCATGCGCTGAAGTTGCCGGGCGTTGTTGGCGCGCTGGATTTAACGGGCGGGCCATATAATATTTCCGTGAAGGATAATATCTTCCGCGCAAGCGGCAAGGGCAAATTGGGCGATCAGCCCGTTGATGCACGCTATGAAGCGTTTCTTGAAAGCGAAGGCAAGCCGCATAAGGCCAAGGCCTATGTCACGACCATTGCCACGCCCGCTATGCGCGAAAAAATGGGCATTGATCTCAGCGAATTTTTAGAAGGCTCCGCGCCGATTAAGGTTGAATATACCGAATATCGTGATGGAAAATCAGAGGCCGATGTTGGCGTTGATTTAAAAACCGCGCGCTTTTTCATTAAGCCCTTTGATTACGAAAAGCCTATAGGCGTTGCGGGCGAGGCGCATCTTAAGGCGCACATGAAAAATGGTGAGCTGCAAAAAATAACAGCGCTGAAGGGGAGTGCGCCAAGATTTACTTTGCAAAATGGTGCGCTTTCTTTTCGGGGGCGCGGTGAAAGTCTTGAGCTTTCTGGCGGGCGCGCGGGACATTTTATTGTTGATCAGAGCACGGGAAAAATTGAATTTGAAATCTCGCCTGCCGGTCAAGTGAAGCTAATTTTAGAAGGTGCCGTTTTGGATTTGCAGCCCTTCCTTGGTGGTGATGAGCAGGCCGATGAGGAGCTTTATGACGCGCCCCCAATGGTTATTTCGGTTGCGGTGGACAAGATGATCACGCATGAGGGGGAGGCTCTGCAGAAGGGTAAAATTTATGCGGATATCGACAGTAAGGGCCGTTTTAACCAGATGGAGATGGACGGCACCGCGGGCAAGGGTGCGATTTATCTGCGGTATAAGCCAGATGATAGCGGCAAGCGCGTTTTTCGTTTTGAGGCCGATGATGCGGGTGCGACGCTGAAGGCGTTTGGTGTGTATGACAAAATTATTGGCGGTAAAATGAGCATCTACGCCGAGCCGATTAATGATGTTTATGATCGCAACTTATTGGGCTCCGCGCAGATTACGAATTTCAAAGTGACGAAGGCGCCGGGGCTGGCGAGGCTTTTGGGCGCTATGTCTTTGCCGGGCGCGATGGCGACATTGAATGGCGAGGGGCTCAGTTTTACTAAGCTTGAGGCCAAGTTTGATTGGATGTATCGCCGCGGCGGCAGCTTGTTGGTTTTGAAAGAGGGGCGCACATCGGGTAATTCATTGGGGCTTACCTTTGATGGTACGTTTGATAATGATACGGGCATGGTGGATGTGACGGGCACGCTTGTGCCGCTGTCGGGCATCAATAATGTGATTGGCTCGATTCCCCTAATCGGTGATATTTTGACCGGCGGTTCGGGCGGAATTTTTGCCGCGACTTATAAAGTAAAAGGGGCTGGGGATAACCCAAAAATATCCGTTAACCCCCTGTCAGTACTGGCGCCCGGTATATTGCGTAAGATCCTGTTTGAGCAATAAAGTTGCATAAATTGACCGTTTAGGGTAATTTATACAAAAAACAGGAGATGCTTATATAATGAAGTACTTAGACGTACCTGATGGGCAGTTGGATGAAATCTACAATGTTTACGCGCATATGGGTGAGCGACGCACCGATTCAAAAGCTAAAATTCCCGGTTACGTTGTGGCTTTCAGGAAGGCGGCGGATGGCACTGTGGCCTACGCTCTTTCATCGAAAGAACTCTCTCTGGATTCTGATGTGCCTAAAGATTTCATGAGCTTAGAATTTGAAACTTCTGCAGATACATCAAATGAAGTTGCCATTTTGGCCGCTGAAGAAGACCGCGCCGCGCATTACGAAGTGGCCTATGGGCGTATCGGTTTAAATTAATCTCACGCCTTATGCCTGCGCCACGCCAGCATTTTGCGGCGATCGGTCATTGCTATTACATTTCCAATGACAACCAGTCCCATGCCAATCACGGCCTCTATCGTCCAGATATAGCCTTCAAAAACTGTAGAAACGCCGAGCGCGACAATCGGGAATAACACGGTGGCGTATGCGGCCTTGTCTGCGCCGATATTTTTCATCAGCGTTAAGTAACATCCAAAACCCACAGCGGAGCCCAGCACCGCAAGATAGGCCAGCGACCAGATGTAATCGAAGCTGGCGTCGAAGGTGAATGCGCGCCCAGTTAAAAACACCAAAGCAAATGAGAATAGCGCGCCATAGGCCATGCCGAAGCTATTGCTTTCCAGCACCGGTATATCATCGCGGTTATTGCGCAGCGCCGCCATATTACCGAGGGAGGCGAGGTAGCTGGCGATTAAGCATATGCCAATACCGGTCAGTACGCTTTCATGCCCGCTCATGCCCTTTATCTCTGGCCAGAACACGGCGCTGATCCCGATTAGGCCAAGCGCGCTGCCGAATAGGACTTGTTTTTTTACCGATATTTTTAAGAACATCGCTTGGTTGATGATATTCATTAGCGTCATGGTGGAGAATATCACCGCGACCAAGCCGGAGGTGATATAGGACGTGCCAATATAGAACAGCCAGTAATTAAGACTGAATAGCAGCGCGCCCTGTAGTGCGATGTATCCATGTTGCCGCCATGTGAATTTGCGTGCATTGAGCCGTCCGCGCAGTTTTAAAAACCCGAGCATAATGATCGCGGCCAGACCAAAACGGTAACCGATCGACAGCAACGGATCGACGCTTCCCAGCTGGAACGTGATCACAAACCAGGTTGATCCCCACACCAAAACGGTGGTGGCATATAGCAGGAAATTTTGCATTACTCGTATGTTCTCTCTTGGCTAAATCCTATCAGCCAAATAAAGAATGAGAACTGTTAGGGGGGGTGGTTTTAAGTCTTAATTCGCACAAGCGCGTGTTTTTTCTTACCGGCGGACAGCTTAATATAACCGTCTTCGGTCAGGTCGTCGTTCGTTGCGTTTTGCGCCATGTCGCTTATGGCTGCGTCATTTATTTTTGCGCCGCCGCCTTTGACCAAGCGCTTTGCCTCGCCCTTTGAATCGGTCAGGCCCGCTTCTACAAATAAATCGAGAACATTTATGCCATCAGATAGGCGCGCGGCGTCAACATCAACGCTAGGCAAATCATCACCAACGCTGCCTTGCTCGAATGTTCTGGCGGCGGTTTCCTGCGCGTCTATCGCAGCTTGCTCGCCGTGGCACATTTTTGTGGCTTCGAACGCCAGTACTTTTTTGGCTTCGTTAATTTCTGCGCCCTCAAGCGCCTCAAGCTTCGCGATTTCATCCATTGGCAGGGTCGTGAACAGCTTCAAGAATTTTCCAACATCGGCATCTTCGGTGTTGCGCCAATATTGCCAGAAATCATAGGCGCTTAATTTATCATCATTCAGCCATACCGCGCCATCCGCCGTCTTGCCCATCTTTGCACCAGAGGATGTGGTTAGGAGAGGCGTGGTTAGTGCGAATAATGATGCGCTATCAACGCGGCGACCAAGATCAACGCCGTTAATAATATTGCCCCATTGATCACTGCCGCCCATTTGTAAAACAGTATCGTGGCGACGACTTAGCTCTGCAAAGTCATAAGCTTGCAAGATCATATAGTTGAATTCTAGGAAGGTCAGCGGCTGCTCGCGCTCTAGGCGTAGCTTTACACTATCAAACGTCATCATGCGGTTAATCATGAAGTGCGGGCCGTAATCGCGTAGGAAGTTGATGTAGTTTAGCTGCGACAGCCACTCATCATTATTCACCATCATAGCGTCGGTCTCGCCGTCGCCATAGCTCAAGTATTTTGCGAATACGCTTTTGATGCCATCGATGTTTTTTTGAATGCCGGCATCGTCCAACATCTTGCGGCTTTCATCTTTGCCGGATGGGTCGCCAACCTTGGTCGTGCCGCCGCCCATAAGGGTGATGGGCTTGTGACCGCTTTGTTGGAACCAGTACAGCATCATGATTTGAACAAGCGAGCCAACATGCAAGGAATCCGCGGTCGCATCAAAACCGATATAGGCGCTTTGTGTGCCTTCCATCAATTTCGCGTCCAGCGCATCAAAATCAGAGCACTGGTGTATAAAGCCGCGCTCGTTTAGGATGTTCAAGAATTCTGATTTGTACGTATTAGTCATAGAGAAATTATATACGCATGAGCACACATAAAGTCTATAGAGCAATTGGTTTAATGTCGGGCACATCGCTGGATGGAATTGACGCGGCGCTGATTGAAACGGATGGTTATTCCTATGTGAAGCCGCTGGAGTTTATCACGCGCAGCTTTGACGAGGCGCAGCGCGCCCGCATTCGCAGCGCCTTTGGCAGCCGGGAGCGCGATATCGTCGTCGAGGGCATTGTCACGGCCGCACACATAAATATCCTGCGTGAGGCGGGGTGGAGCGCCGATGTGATTGGCTTTCACGGGCAAACAATTTTCCACGCGCCCGAAGATGGTCTGACGATACAGCTGGGTGATGGCGCGGCGATGGCTTCTGCGCTAGGCATTCCTGTTGTGAATGATTTCCGATCTGCCGATGTTGCGGCGGGCGGGCAGGGCGCGCCTTTGGCCCCATTATATCATCAGGCTCGCGCGCTCAGCAGTGATGCGGATTTGCCATGCGCGATTTTAAATATTGGCGGCGTGGCGAATGTCACGTGGCTGGATGGGGTGGATGTTTTGGCGTTTGATACGGGGCCGGGTAACGCCCTGATGGATGATTGGGCGCAGAAGCGGTTGGATTGCCCATATGACGCGGATGACGCGCTGGCTGCGGCGGGCACGCCGATTGAGGATATGCTGAGCGAATGGTTGGGCCATGATTATTTCGCCGCGGAGCCGCCAAAATCTCTCGACCGGGATGAATGGGACATTGCCGATTTTGGGCATGTAGCAAAAGACATGAGCGAGATTAGCGACGAAGACGGCGCGGCAACCTTACTTGAGTTTACCGCGCGCAGCATCGCGGCCTCTACCCGCTTTATGAGCGAGCCGCCAAAGCGCTGGTATGTTTGCGGCGGCGGGCGGCATAACGGCGCGCTGATGGCGCGTTTGTCGCGTGAGTTGCCGATTGAACCCGTTGAAACACTGGGCTGGAACGGCGATGCCACCGAAGCGGAATGCTTCGCCTATCTGGCTGTGCGGTCATTACTGGGGGAGCCATTAAGCCTGCCCAGCACAACAAATGTTGCCAAGCCCATTACGGGCGGTGTGCTTAACAAAGTTTAATCCAGTGTCATTTTATATTTGCAGAGCTTAGCCAGATTGGGCGCGGCCATTTCATTTAATGCCTCTATAATTTCAGGCTTTTCTGAATTTTCCGGAAGCCACATTGCCACGTCTTTTTTATCAAATGATTTAAGGGCGCAATAGGCAAAATACTCGGCGAAATTAATCGGGTTGCTTTGTATAGCTGGTTCGTGTTTTAGCAGAAATTCGTCCAGACGCTTGTTTGCTCTATCCAATAAACCTTTTTTAAGCTCTACTGGAACAATATCAAGAAGAGCTGCCTCTTGATCATTTTGCTGTATTGTTTTTTTTAAACACTCTTCGGAGGTGTCTGCGGCATTCTTCAGCTCTGATAATTTTGTATATTCTTGTTCGTTTATACCATTTTTAAAAATGAGACTTTTAACACTTGAATCTAGAATGGCGTTGCCTGCAGCGTTTGCAAACTCCCATGATATTTTGCGCAAATCTATTCGTGTTTTATAAGAAATTGCCATGTCGTTACTTTTTCTATATCAGTTATTTGAATGCGAAAATACATTATTATGTAATATAAAGTCAAGACAATAAGGGTGAATAGCGTTATGTCGCGTATTGTGACTGTAAATAACCAAGCCATTGCCGAGGCCGCCGAGATTATTAAATCGGGCGGGCTTGTTGGTATGCCGACCGAGACGGTTTACGGCCTTGCGGGGAATGCGCGTGATGGCGCGGCGGTGGCGAAGATATATGAAGCCAAGGGGCGTCCCGCTTTTAATCCCTTAATTGTTCACGTGCCAAGCGCGGCGGCGGCGGCGGAAATCGCCGAGATGGATGATCGCGCGCGCAATTTGGCCTCTGCCTTTTGGCCGGGGCCGCTTACTCTTGTGCTGGCGCGCCGCGCGGATGCTGGCATTTCTGAGCTGGCGACGGCTGGGCTTGATACTGTGGCGGTGCGCGTTCCGGATCATAAGATTGCGCGCGCCTTAATTACCGCCGCTGGCGTGCCTCTTGTCGCCCCTAGCGCGAATAAATCGGGTAGCCTTTCGCCCACCACCCCGTCCCATGTTGCGGATGGTTTGGGCGATGGCGCTAATATGATTTTGGCCGATGGTGCATGCCGCGTGGGGCTTGAATCTACGGTGGTTGATTTATCTGGCGATGTGCCCTTTATCCTGCGCCCCGGCGCGATCACCGCCGAGGAAGTCTCTCGCGTGTTGGGCGTGGATGTGGCGCTCGCCAGTGAGAATGACGTTAATCCAAAATCGCCCGGTATGTTGCTGAAGCATTATGCGCCGGACGCGCCCGTGCGTTTAAATGCGATTGATTTAGAAGCGGGGGAGGCTTTGCTCGCCTTTGGTTCCATTAAGTTCATGGGCGTGAAGGGCGGCGGCGCGGCGGCAGATTTACCGGAGACGCAGATCCGTAATTTAAGCGAAGATGGCGACTTGCACGAGGCGGCGGCGAACTTATTTGCGATGCTGAAGGATTTAGACCGCGCAGAGCATAGTAAAATTGCGGTGATGACGGTTCCTGAAAATGGTCTGGGGGTTGCGATTAATGACCGCTTGCGCCGCGCGGCTCAGGCGGGGTAAAACATGTCTATGAAGAAAGTTTTAGTGACAGGCGCGGCGGGGTTTATCGGTTTTCATTATGCGAAGGCCTTATGCGCGGCTGGTCATGACGTTTATGGCGTCGATAATATGAATGATTATTATGATGTTTCGCTAAAGCAGGCGCGTCTTGATGAGCTGCAAAAACTAGAAAACTTCACCTTCACCAAATTAGATTTAGCCGACCGCATTGCGACGCAAGATTATTTTGCCGCGCATAAGCCCAATATTGTGGCCAATTTGGCCGCGCAGCCGGGCGTTCGTTATTCCATCGAAAATCCGCATGCCTATATCGATAGCAATATTTCCGGTTTTTTGAATGTGCTGGAGGGGTGCCGCCATAACGCGGTGGAGCATTTGATTTTCGCCTCTAGCTCTTCTGTTTATGGCGCGAATACAAAGCTGCCCTTTTCAACGGCGGATAATGTTGATCACCCGATCAGCCTTTATGCCGCCACGAAAAAATCGAACGAGCTTATGGCCCATAGCTACGCGCACCTCTACCGCATGCCTGTGACGGGTTTGCGCTTTTTCACCGTTTATGGCCCTTGGGGGCGCCCCGATATGGCGGTCTATGGATTTACGGACAAACTCTATGCGGGCGAGGACATCAATGTTTATAACCACGGTGATATGCAGCGCGATTTCACCTATGTGGATGACATTATTCAATCAATGATGCGCCTTTTGGACAAGCCGCCCGCGCCTGACGCGAATTGGTCTGGTGATGCGCCAAATTCTGCCACCAGTAACGCGCCTTATGCGCTTTATAATATCGGGAATAATAACCCCGTTAATTTAATTGATTATGTAAAAGCATTGGAAGAAGCGTTGGGAAAGAAAGCACAAAAAGAGTTTTTGCCCCTGCAAGCTGGCGATGTGCCAAGCACCTATGCTGATGTAACTGCTCTGCAAAATGCGATTGGTTATAAGCCTGCTACCCCTGTAAAACAAGGGGTGCAAGCCTTTGTAGATTGGTATCGCAGTTACTATGGCGAATAGAACTGATTAACAT
>CAKZMN010000235.1 GCA_937128575.1 uncultured Alphaproteobacteria bacterium
TGGTAAGAGCCGCGATTGGGCCAGTGCAATTGATACAGATCGATATAATCAGTTTGCAGGCGCTTAAGGCTGCTCTCTACCGCTTCTAAAATATTTTTTTTGTCGATAATAGATTTACCTTCGCGCACCCACGACAGGCCGGGCCCCGCAATTTTGGACGCTAAAATAACGTCATCGCGCTTGCCCGTTTTCGCAAACCAAGTGCCGATAATTTCTTCGGTTTTGCCGTATGTTTCCGGCGATGGCGGAACGGCGTACATCTCTGCGGTGTCCCAAAAATTAACGCCCCGATCAATCGCATAATCCATTTGTTCATGGCCTTGCGCCTCAGTATTTTGCATGCCCCACGTCATGGTGCCCAGGCAAATAACGCTGACGTCGATGCCGGTTCGGCCAAGCTTTCTATATTCCATGGTCTTTCTTGTCCCTTATGTGTTTTTGGGTGATTTAAAAAATCGGCTTGAATATACGATTTATATCGATATGCAAATTTTTCAAGCTGTCATCGGGCGGTGGCGGCAGCGTTAAATCTGGCGGATTTTGTAAAACAACAGCTAGAGATTGATTAAACTTATTAACCAATTCTGGATCAATTTCTCGACGCCGCACCGTAACCTTATCCAATATAAACCCTAACTCTTCATCAGCCTTGAAATAACACTGAATGGGCTCCATGCGGAACTCCCCGAACGAATCCGAATGTGAATACCAAACACGTACAGACGTTGCAAATTCTTCAACGTTACTCACTTCAATCGTAGAGGGGTATTGAACGTTAAGCTCAAGGAAAACCTTACAAATACCAAACGCCATTGTGCCCTTATAAGGTATGAACAGCATGTAAATACCCCAGATTAAAAAAACAGCAACGGTGCCAATAACGCCGCGCTTAATCAGGGTTTTCTTCTTTTTGGATTTTTCTTCGGTGATCGCGCTTTGGGCAACAGCAATATTAATCTCATCATCCGCTGTTTTTATCTCGGGCAGTTCGTTTTTTTTGCCCTTCTTTATGCCCTTTCCCTTTTTGTCTGGTGATTTCTCACTCATGATTTCTCAACCGATATACGTGAAGTGGCTTCTTCTAGTTGTGTCTTTTTGCTGGCCTCAATCATCTCATCGACAATCTCTTCGATAATCGTGCTGATCATTGCGGTTCTAACTTCGCCGCCCTCACTATTTGCTAGAACGCGCCTGCGGATCTCGTCGCGTGCACTGCCGCCTGGATAGGCCGCCGCCAACATCTGACTGGCACGACCATATCCAATTTTGGCGTATTGACGCTTACGGATTGCCACATCTGCGTCATCATTAGACAGCG
>CAKZMN010000236.1 GCA_937128575.1 uncultured Alphaproteobacteria bacterium
TTCGGGGTGCGCCAAGATGACCACCTCTTCATTGGCGGCGCGAATATTGCGGACTTCCTCTGCTGTGAAGCGTTCATGCACCATACATGTACCGTCCCAATAAACGACCTTAACATCTGTTTCGGCCGCCACGTTTTGCGCTAAAAACTTATCAGGTGCCATGATGACAGTATCATGCCCCTGCTTACCTAGCTCATTAACGATCTTAAGCGCGTTAGAGGATGTGCAGCACACATCGCTTTCCGCCTTAACATCAGCCGATGTGTTCACATATGTCACAACGGGAACGCCTGGGTATTCGGCCTTCATCGCGCAAAGCCCTTCGGCAGTAATGGATTCGGCTAAGGAGCAGCCTGCCTCCATGTCGGGGATAATAACTTTTTTCTCTGGGCATAGAATTTTAGAGGTCTCGGCCATGAAGTGAACGCCGCATTGAATAATCATGTCGGCATCGCTCTCGGCTGCTACTTGCGCCAGCTTAAGAGAATCGCCAACAACATCACCAACACCAAAGAAAATATCGGATGTCATGTAGTTGTGCGCCAAGATAACAGCGTTCTTTTCACGCTTAAGACGATTAATCTCAAAGATGTAAGGGGCAATGGTTTCCCAGTGCTCCTGCTTATATTGGCTTTGAAGCTTTTCGTAGACCGCTGCGGTCTCTTTCGCAACTTCGTCTGTGTATTCCAGTGACTGGGTAAGCATATAAAAATTCGCCGTTTAAATTGCCGTGTCTATTCGAATGACGTATCTTTCATATTCCATAGGTCAAGGTCAAGGTTACAAGATAATTTTATGTCAGATTTATTCGCGGTTAAAAATCAAGAAGGTGCAGAAGAAAACCTTCGAAAGCCCCTGCCGGAGAGATTAAGGCCGCGCACATTAGATGAAATTGTGGGGCAAGATCACATCGTAGGGCCAGATGGGCCACTGACCAAAATGCTAGCTAGTGGGCGTTTGAACTCCATTATGCTGTGGGGGCCGCCCGGTTGTGGCAAGACAACCCTCGCGCGCATTCTTGCTGATCGCACAGATATGCACTTCGAACAGCTCTCTGCAATTTTCTCTGGCGTTCAAGATTTGCGAAAAGTTTTCGACGCAGCAAAAATTAGAAGAACCAACGGACAGGGCACGCTTTTATTTGTGGATGAGATCCACCGCTTCAATAAATCACAACAAGATGCGTTTTTGCCGGTCGTAGAAGACGGCACGATCATATTAATTGGCGCGACCACTGAAAATCCTTCATTTGAACTCAATGCTGCGCTTTTATCACGTGCGCAGGTCTTTGTTTTAAAGCGCCTAGAGACTGATGCTTTGGAGGCGTTGCTCATGAGAGCTGAAGAAGCGGTGGAGGTCAAGCTGCCGCTAGATGAAGATGCGCGTGAAATGTTAAAGGCCATGGCGGATGGTGATGGGCGCTACATGCTATCAATGGCAGAGCAAGTTTTTGCGCAAAGTTCGGGTGAAACGCTAGATAGCGAAGGGCTCCTCAAATTAACGCAGCGCCGCGCGCCGCTTTACGACAAGGGCAATGACGCGCATTACAACTTAATTAGCTCATTTCATAAAGCCTTACGCGGCTCGGACGCGGATGGTGCGCTGTACTGGATGGCGCGCATGCTTGAGGGCGGTGAAGATCCTGAATATATTCTGCGCCGCATGACCTGCGTTGCATCTGAGGACATCTCTAACGCTGATCCTCATGCCTTGCCGCTTGTGATTGCCGCATGGCAGGCTTATGAGCGTTTGGGACTGCCCGAGGGGGAGCTGGCTATGGCGCAGGCTTGCACATATCTCGCAACCGCGCCCAAATCTAACGCCAGCTACATGGCGCTTAAAAGTGCGAAGCGGGCGGCGAGGGAAACGGGATCACTCATGCCACCTAAACATGCAATGAACGCCCCTACGAAGCTTATGAAGGCCGAGGGGTACAATTTGGGCTATGAGTATGACCACGATACGCCTGAAGGCTTTTCTGGGCAGAGCTATTTCCCCGATGATTTGCCGCGCAAGGCGTTTTACAAACCAGTAGAGCGCGGCTTTGAGCGTGAAATTAAAAAACGGCTGGAGTATTGGTCAAAGATACGAAATCAAAAAATGAAGTAAGCTGATCAGCCTGCCTTCAGCTTTTTCTTTTCTGATGCACCACTCATCAGTATTAAATAAACCCCGCTAGCGATGATGATTGCTGTGCCTATAAAGGCGATGGTGTCGGGCAGTTCTTCAAACAAGAAATAATCAAAACCAATGGCCCAGCTTATGTCCGTATACATGATCAAGCTAATGAGGGAGGCCTTGGCAATACGAAAAGCTAGCGCCGTCATGATGAGGCCGCCAACCACCAATATAGCCTGCAGAGCAAACATATATAAATCTTCCAGCGGGGGCATGCCGAAATAATACAAGACGATTGGCGTTATCAAAACGAGGTTGGTGCAAACGGGATAAAATGCAAAAGACACAAGAGCTTCGTCCTTATCAAGCTGACGCGCAAATAAAAATAAAAGCGACAGCAAACCAGCAACAGCCAATGGGGCAAGTAAATACGGGTTAAGATCAGACACGCCCGGTCTTAAGATAACCAGCACACCAATAAACCCTGCGCTAACGGCAATCCAGTCATGTTTGTTTGTCCGCTCTCCAAAAAATAACATGGCCAGCAAAACGGTAATAAAGGGGGACACGAACAACATCGAATATGTGCCCGCAAGCGTTAGCTTGGAAAATGAAAACACGATTAACAAGCTGATAATGGCGTTTAGTACGCCGCGCCCTAAATGAAACCGCAGTCTTTTGCTTTGCAGTGTTTTTTTGAGGCCGCCAAGAAAGGGCGAGAGCAAGACACAAAATGAGCTGGAAAAAATAGCAACAATACCGACAATATGTGACGAGTCGTAGTCCTGCGTTAAAAGCTTTGCATTCGCATCAGCCATAGCAAAGCAGGTAAAGCCGATGAACGCGAGCGCTATACCCTTGGTATTATTATTAAGGTTTGAAAACATGAGCCATATCGCGTAAAGATGTTCGCAGGAAAATCATTAGTTCTTTTAAGGGGTTGTGGTGATAAGCACAATAGGAGCAATAGCAGTCGGCGGTGCGTTGGGCGCGGTTATGCGCCACGGCGTTAATGTTGCTGCGTTTAAAGTTTTTGGGGATGGTTTTCCTTGGGGCACTTTGGGCGTTAATGTCATTGGCTCGTTTGCGATGGGGCTTCTCATTGCTGGCTTTGCACATTACGGACAACCATCACCGCAAATGAAGATGTTTTTGATAACGGGATTGCTTGGCGCGTTTACAACCTTCTCCACCT
Source organism: uncultured Alphaproteobacteria bacterium (assembly GCA_937128575.1). Lineage (GTDB taxonomy): Bacteria > Pseudomonadota > Alphaproteobacteria > Micavibrionales > Micavibrionaceae > JAGRKE01. Next base: position 3,314 of record CAKZMN010000236.1, read on the forward strand.
TTTCGTTGGATGTCGCTGTGATGTGGGAGCGCGGCGCTTTAATGCCTGCGGCAGCCTATGTTTTGGGATCATTGATTTTATCCGTTGGTGCGCTGTTTTTGGCGCTAGCTCTTATTAGAAGTATAACCTCATGAGTAAAGAAAAAAGCGGCGTACGCTTAATCAAAGTATTACCAGACGACGATGGGCAGCGCCTTGATCGTTGGATCAAAAAAC
>CAKZMN010000237.1 GCA_937128575.1 uncultured Alphaproteobacteria bacterium
GATTACGTCCGATACCTATGTTGTGTTCACCAGTAATATTTTTGCGATTTTGGGACTGCGCGCGCTGTATTTCACATTATCGGCGATGATGGCGCGCTTTGCGTATCTCAAATATTCAGTCGCGCTTGTCTTGATTTTTATTGGCGCGAAAGTGTTTGTGCCCCTGGTCAGTACGATAGATAAAGTGCCGGCCGAGATTTCGTTATTTGTGACGCTTGCCCTACTGAGTAGTGGCGCGGTTTATTCGTTGATTAAGACGAAATAGTTTTTCCCTTGCTTTGTTTTCATAATTTACTGTATTACAGAGCTAAATTAACTCTGCGTTACGGTATAAAATGTCCAGCGAAAGCCCAACATTAAACAAAGAACAGCAAGATTTCTTAGCGCAAAAAATCTATAGTTTGCGCGATTATGTAGACAAGCATCTGCTCTATAAAGGTTTAGAAGATCCGGAAGCGCGCGCGGATTTAACCTCCGTTGTTTTAGGCAAAGCCGCCGAAAATGTTTTGCAAGGCATTAGAATTGATCACCCGAAAACTTATCTTCAGCGCGCCGCATATCACACCTTGGTTGATGTTTGGCGACATAACAATAAAAAATCAAACTTGAAAATTGCACCTGTTAAAGATCAAGAATATTTAATCAATAATGCTAGCGAAGAATTGTCTCCAATAAAATTGTTAGATAGCCCGGAGCTCAAAACGGCATTTTGGTCTGTATTGCGTGACGCGCTTTCTGAAAAGCAATTTGAAGTTTTTTACGTGCGCTATGCCTTGGGCATGTCCAGAGAAGACGCGGCAGAGAAAATTGGCGTCACGCCGAACTATTTATCGGTGATTTCCAATCGAGCCATAAAAGCCTTGCAAAAACCCGATGTAAAATCGCAATTAAAGCAATTTTATTTAGGATAAGTTTTCACTTCAAAAACACAATATGTAGTGTTACAATCTTCACATAGACACAATATGTGCCTATATTCCTATTTTAGACATCCGTCTAAAAACTATCCCCGTTATCCCCAGCCCCAATGCGTAAAAAGACTCGCAACGGCGCTGGATCGCACTACACTCACTAACTAAATAAAGATACGAATCTAAAGAGATCACAAGGAGTATATCAAAATGGCATCTAACGCCCTTAGTAAAGACGTAACAGAATCTAAATCGCCGCTTCTGCAGGAGCGCCATGTTTATAAACCATTTTTGTATCCTTGGTGTTACGAAGCTTGGCTAACGCAGCAGCGCATTCACTGGCTGCCGGAAGAAATTCCAATGGCAGAAGATGTCCGTGACTGGAAGAAAAATTTAACTGAGTCAGAGAAAAATCTCCTCACTCAAATTTTCCGCTTTTTCACGCAGGCCGATGTTGAAGTAAATAACTGCTACATGAAGCATTACTCTCAAGTATTTGGCCCGGTTGAAGTACAGATGATGCTGGCCGCGTTCTCTAATATCGAGACTGTTCACATCGCCGCATATTCTCACTTGCTTGATACGCTTGGCATGCCAGAAACCGAATATTCTGCCTTCCTCGAATATAAGGAAATGAAGGACAAATTCGATTACATGCAAGATGTATCGATGGAAAATCGTCGTGACGTTGCCAAAACAATGGCAATGTTCGGCGCATTCACAGAAGGTCTTGCTCTATTCGCATCATTCGCAATTTTGATGAACTTCCCACGCTTCAATAAAATGAAGGGTATGGGTCAGGTCATCACATGGTCAGTGCGTGATGAAACATTACACTGTCTATCCATGATCAAATTATTCAATGCCTTTATCGATGAAAACCGCGATATTTGGGATGATGAATTGAAAGCTGAAATCACGGAATGCTGTAAAATTACAGTTCAGCATGAAGATGCATTTATTGATTTATGCTTCGAGCAAGGTGAAATTGAAGGCATGAAGCCTGAAGATGTTAAAAAATACATCCGCTTTATTGGTGATCGTCGCTTGCAACAGCTTAACCTTGAGCCAATTTACGGCATCACTGAAAACCCACTACCGTGGATGGATGAAATGTTAAATGGCGCAGAGCACACAAACTTTTTCGAAAACCGTGCAACTGAATATGCAAGAGCGGCCACCCAAGGTAAGTGGGAAGACGTATTCGCCGAAGATATCTTCGCTGGAAAATATGCCGTTAAGCCCGACCCAGACGGCAATGATGATGGTGGCGACGACAAAGTTGCCGCTGAATAATTCAGTTTTTATATAGCCATTAAAAACAGCTTATCCAGAGACGGATAAGCTGTTTTTTTATCGCTCGCTTGTCGCGCGGCGCTGGTTTTGCTATTTGATTAAGTGCAGTTTTATTTTAAAAACCCCTCCCCTTGTGAAATTAAATAACGGAAAATTTCAATGATACAAAAACTTTTAACACTGAGCCTCCTTAGTTTTTCTGGCCTTGTGGCGAGCGCTATGCCCGCCTACGCACAAGCTGAGCTTTTTGATTCTGGTGATACAGCATGGATGCTTGTTTCTGCCTTGCTGGTTCTTATGATGACTGTGCCGGGCTTGGCGCTGTTTTATGGCGGGCTAGTGAAACGCGATAATGTCCTATCTACGCTTATTCAGACACTGGCGGTTGCGGTGGTGGTTAGTGTGGTTTGGCCGGTTATTGGATATACCCTCGCCTTTACCGAAGGTTCAATGTTTGTTGGTGGATTGGATAAATTCATGCTAGCGGGCGTTACGCCGGATTCTGCGGTGGGGACTATACCGGAATCTGTGTTCATTGTATTCCAACTGACCTTTGCGATTATCACCACGGCGCTTTTGGTTGGTGCGGTTGCTGACCGCATTAAATTTACATCCCTTTTGGTTTTTGTTCCAGTTTGGGTGATTGTGGTTTATGCCCCTGTTGCGCACTGGGTTTGGGGACCGGGCGGCTTTATTGGCGGCATTGGTTTAGATAACTATGAAGGCTTCATGGGTATGGGTGAGGCGCTCGATTTTGCGGGCGGTACAGTTGTTCACATTAACTCTGGTGTAGCCGGTCTTGTGGCGGCCATCGTTTTGGGGCGCGGCATGAAAACGCGCCGCGATCCCTCCACGCCGACGAATCTTATTTTATCCGTTATTGGTACGGGCCTTCTTTGGGTTGGTTGGTTCGGCTTTAATGCTGGATCTGCCTTATCCGCCGGCGGCAGCGCGGGATATGCGATGTTGGTCACCAATTCTGCGGCGGGCGTTGCTGCCATTATATGGATGGGTTTTGAATATATGCATAAAGGTAAAATCAGTGTTCAGGGCACGCTATCTGGGTTGGTTGCTGGTCTTGTGGCCATCACGCCGGCGGCAGGTTTTGTTGACTTTAATGGCGCGCTTATTATTGGTGCGATCTCTGGCGTTATTTGTTATTTGGCTGTGACGTATCTGAAGGAAACGCTGAAATATGATGACGCCCTTGATGTATTTGGGCTTCATGGTATTGGCGGTATTGTCGGCGCGGTTTTGGTTGGTGTTTTGGCCAACCCAGAAATTGGCGGCGCCGCGGGCGCACTCTACGGGGATGAATTGCGCATTTGGGCGCAAATTTTATCCGTGATTGTGACGGCTGTTTATTCCGGCGTTATGACGCTTATCCTTCTACTGATTATTCGCACCACTATGGGGCTGCGCGTTAGTCCGTATGTTGAATATTGGGGACTGGATCTGGCGCATCATGGCGAAACCATTGTGGAGTACGAAGCGCATCTTCCAAAAAAGTTGCCTGGCACGCCTAGTCCAAAGCAAAAGGTTCCCGGCGAGAAAAAGAAAGCTGCGGCGAAAAAGAAAAAAACTCCTGTTAAAAAATCGAGCGCAAAAAAAACAACGACAAAGAAAAAGAAGTCGTAAGCTTTTCGCGTTTATAAAAATGCAAAAAAGCCGTTCCATTTTTCAGGACGGCTTTTTTAATGCGTGAAATGGGTGAGCGTTTTAATCGCCTCTAATGCCTGTGGCCTCGACCGAAAATCCGGCCTTTGCCAAAATTTCGACAACCTCAAGTGCGTGCTCCTGATCACGGGCCTCGATTACGATATCTAGTTCCGCACGTTTAAGCGGTACGGTTTGCATCATGCGTTGGTGCATGACCTCCACCACGTTGGCGCCAGATTCGCCGATAATGCGCGAGATGTCAGAGAGTTGTCCCGGCGTATCATCAATATCAAAGCGCAGACGCACAATGCGCCCATCGCGCACAAGGCCACGTAGAATTAGCGTCGATAGCAGGCGCGAATCTAAATTTCCGCCGCATAAAACAAGGCAAGTTTTTTTACCTTTGAATTTTTCAAGGTTGTTTTTAATGACTGCAAATCCCGCGCCCGCCGCGCCCTCGGCAACCAATTTTTCATCGCTTAACAGATCAAACAGAGCGCGTTCAATTTCATCTTCGGTCGCGATATCAATGCGCGTTACTAAATTTTTTATAACATCAATATTGCCTGCAGATGGTTCCTTAACCGCGATTCCTTCAGCCAGCGTCTTGCCGCCAATCTCACCATCAAATCCATCCACGCCTGCCTTCACGGCTGCAAAGCTTTGGGCCTGCGCGCCAATAATTTCAATCTCTGGTTTCATGGCTTTTACGGCTGTAGCAACACCCGCCATTAAACCGCCACCGCCAATGGGCACAACAATGGTGTCGATATCGGGCTGGTCTTCTAAAATTTCGATACCCAATGTTCCTTGCCCTGCGATAACATCATCATCATCGAAGGGATGAACGAACACCAAATTATCGCGCGCGGCCATGCGCATTGTTTCATCAACGGATTCATCAAACGCCGTGCCGTAGAGCACAACTTTTGCACCGAAATCTTCGGTTTTTTTAATTTTGTTAAAGGGCGTGCCGTTAGGCATGACGATTGTTGCAGGGATATTTAGACGCTGCGCATGATAAGCAAGGCCTTGGGCGTGGTTACCGGCGCTGCAGGCTATCACGCCGCGCGCGCGCTCATCATCACTCAGGGTCAGTAGTTTATTCAACGCGCCTCTGGCTTTAAACGCGTTGGTGTGCTGCAAGTTTTCGAGTTTCAAATACAGGTCAATGCCTAAATGCACGGACAAACGCGCCGCCTTCACGGTTGGTGTGCGTATGATGGATTTTTTAATGGCGTCGTGCGCCGCTTTCACATCGTCAAATGATATGGTCATAGATCTAGTCTTTTCAAAAATTACGAAGAAGCCAAACTATAGTCAATCATTGGTAAATGCAATATCGAGAGAGCGATAAGGCTGCCTAGCGTTTATTGTCTTTATTTTTTTTACGCTTTTTTTGCCGCTCGGCGCGCTCTTTGTCGCGTTCCTTTTTTTCTTCTAGAACGGTTTTCCAATCTTTACAACGCATCATCAGGCCAATCATTTGCTCGCTGTTTTCTTCATCGCTTAAGAATTCATGTACGCCCGCGGGCTGTGCGTTTTCTAGATCTTCTTCATCATATTCATCTATGTCATCGCCCTTGGGATATTCATATCCGGTGGGGGGCGTCCCTTTTTCTTGGAACGCTTCGCTTTCGGCGTCGAATTGTTCGAACATCTGATTTACCGTTTCCATTTTCTCTTTATCTTTTTCGGTACATTTGCCAAAGGTTTCCTCTTGGAAGGACTCCATATTAAATTCTGCGCTGCTGTCATCTTGCGCATAGGGTTTTATTTCTAATTGTTTGGGCGCGTCTAATGTTGTTTTTGGGCCAGAGGAAGAGCGTTTTTTTGATGTTTTTTTCTGCTCTTTTTGCGGCTGCGGCTGTTCCTTTTTCTTGCCCCAACCAAGAAGGCGGCTAAAAAAGCTCGGGTTGCTTTCTTTTTTGAGGTAATAATCCTGCGCGCCTGCATCATGGGAAACGCCAGTATTAAAGGCGAATATCAAGGCAATTATTATTATAAATCGATATGCATACATGATGTTTTCATTTTCTTTTTGCGCGCCAACTATTTGACTTCCCTTATAGATTAGCGCGTTTTATATAGATCTGTAAATTTTTCTGTGGTGTATACGGAAAATTCTTAGCTCTGCGCCCCTGATCTATGGTACTCTATAACTATCTTAATAATCAGAGGTTCTCTTTGATGAAGTCTACAAATACTGAAATATCTCCCCTTCCAGACGATTATCAAAATCGATCGTCACACCACTCCCTTTGTACATTGTTACTCTTTTTAACTTCTTGAACCCCCACCAGAAGAAGGATCGCTCATGTCTAAAAAAACATCCTCGAAAAAATCTCGTAAATCACGCCATCAATTCGAAGTGCACAATAACATGCGCCACGATAATGCAAGTGACTGGCACCCATTGGCCGAAGAAATAGACGGACGACGCGACAAAAAATACGTTAAAAACATTAAACCCAGATCCGAAGGACAAGCGCAGCTTATGCAGTCCATTAAGGATCATTCTCTGACGTTGGCGATTGGGCCGGCGGGTACGGGCAAAACCTATCTCGCGATTTCTTCCGCGGTTGAGGCACTTGAAAAAGGTGAGGTCGAGCGGATTATTCTTTCACGCCCCGCCATGGAGGCCGGTGAGTCTCTTGGTTTTTTACCAGGTGATTTGCATGAAAAAATGGCGCCTTATCTGCGTCCGCTTTATGACTCTCTGGGTGACCGGATGGGCGGCAAAAAGGTGAAGCAAATGCTTGATGATGGCACGATTGAAATTGCACCCATCGGCTTTATGCGCGGACGCACATTGAATAACGCGTTCGTTGTAATTGACGAGGCGCAGAACTGTACGTACGGACAGCTGAAAATGATTTTATCGCGCCTTGGCTGGCATTCCACGATGGTGGTCACGGGTGATCCGGATCAGTCAGACTTGTTAGAAGGAATTTCAGGGCTATCAGAAACATCCAAGAGATTAGGAGAAGTGCGCAATGTTGGGGTTATCCACCTCGATCAGAGCGATATTGTACGCCACCCTCTTGTCGCGGAAATGCTTAATGTTCTATAAGGTTTAGCATCATCGCTCAAGATGCTGTGTTTGGGTAACCAAACAAAAAAGTCGCGGGAAACCCCTCTCGCGGCTTTTGCTTTTTTAAAGGACTATCGTGGTGGGTTTAAACGCTGCGCCACTTACAACTTTGTCAGCCAAAGCTTTGAAAATTTCTGCTTGAGCGCGCGTATTAAATTCAGCAACGCGCACTTCGTCATAGGCCGTACCGCGAA
>CAKZMN010000238.1 GCA_937128575.1 uncultured Alphaproteobacteria bacterium
CTGCAAATTGAACCAAAGTTTTGGCGCGTGATTGTAATTCTTCTGCGTGCGCTATGATTTTCGATTTAGCGGCATCATCAATTTCGACGCTGTGGCGCTCCTTGTAGAACGGCGCGCTTAAGGTGATTAGGCGCTCTGGATCGGCCTCTTTCATATAATGCGCGTTTACGTTCTCTAACTTATCAAAATCAAAGCGTGATGCGGATTTTCCGATATGCCCCAAATCGAACCATTCAATGGCTTGTTCGGTGGAGATAATCTCATCATCGCCACGTGACCAGCCAAGGCGGAGGAGGTAATTGCGCATGGCTTCGGGTAGATATCCCATGTCACGATATTCTTCAACGCTGGCTGCGCCATGACGCTTTGACATCTTTGCGCCGTCGGGCCCAAGGATCAGCGGCACATGCGCATAGACAGGTTTGTCCCAATTAAGCGCGTCATAGATGATGTTTTGGCGGAATGTATTATTTAGGTGGTCATCGCCGCGAATAACGTGGGTGACGCCCATATCGTGGTCATCGACAACTACCGCTAGCATATAAGTCGGCGTGCCGTCAGAGCGCAAAATGATGAAGTCATCCAATTGCTCGCTCGCGACGCTTACATCCCCTTGCACTTTATCCGCAACAATATTATTGCCCTCTAATGGGGCTTTAATGCGGATAACGGGCTTGATGCCCTCTGGCGCTTCGGATGCGTCACGATCACGCCAGCGGCGATCATAGAATGTGGGCAGACCTTCGGCGCGGGCTTTCTCGCGCATCTCGTCCAGCTCCTCGGGGGAGCAGTAGCAATGATATGCTTTGCCCGCCTTCACCAATTCATGGGCAACATCAATGTGGCGCTGTTTTTGTTCAAATTGAGAAACGATTTCGCCGTCCCAATCTAGCTCAAGCCATTCCATTGATTTAATCAGCGCCGTTACGGCCTCTTCTGAATGGCGGGCGCGATCTGTGTCTTCGATGCGGAATAGCATTTTACCGTCATGGCGCTTTGAATATAGCCAGTTAAACAGCGCTGTGCGCGCGGTTCCGATATGCATAAATCCGGTTGGGGAGGGGGGGAATCTGGTTATTGCGCTCATGGCGGGGGCTCATTTGTTTTGGTTTAGTGTTATTTTGCTGTAGATGTAATTGCATCTTCGACACATGTTTAATCCGCTAAGGGCTGTTGCGCAAGCATTTCATGGGAATAGATTTAATCACTCTAAAGCGTTTCAGGACTTTTGGCTTTGCAGCTTTTATTCAAAATCTGCGTGATGGCTGGATGCTGCAGTATGCGCTTCAGCGTCAGCAATGGTTTTTATATCTTCCGATTTTCCTAAGCTTTGGCATTGGCGCTTATTATATGTTGCCATTAGAGCCACCGCTGGCGCTTGGCGCGTTTGCGCTTATCCTCTCGCTATCGGCGCTGTTTGCCGCGCGGGGGCGGGGATTCGCGCTTGCGTGTATGTTGTGCATTATATGCTTGGGGTTTTTTGCGGCGCAGATGCGTACAAGCCTTGTGCATACGCCGATATTACAAAGCGCGGTTGGCCCCACCAATGTTCAGGGGCGGATTGTTTCTATTGAGGATTTAGGCGATGAGGCGGGCAGCCGTTTGGTGCTTTCTGAACTGAGTATTGAGGGGGTAAGCACCGAAGATACGCCGCGTAAAATTCGTTTAAAAAGCCGCAAGGATGAGGGACTGTTTGTGGGGCAGCGCATATCTACGCTTGCCAAGATCCATTCACCGTCACCGCCCGTTATGCCTGGCGGTTTTGATTTTCAGCGCTATTTATATTTATGCTCACGGTCGAAGTTCCAACAAGTTCATCGGTACGTTAACCATAAATAAACATTAAATGATAAAGGTGCCTGGACATGGCGCCGCAAGTAATACAGGTAAAATATATGTCTACAACAACTGGTACTGTTAAGTGGTTTAACGAAACCAAGGGATTTGGCTTTATCGAGCGCGAAGACGGCCCG
>CAKZMN010000239.1 GCA_937128575.1 uncultured Alphaproteobacteria bacterium
GGTTGCGCTTGCTTCTGCGCGCTCGGCTGGTCGTGAAATTTCATTTGGCGATAAAGACTTGGTTGTCCAGGACTTGGCTAAATTCGATTTCACGGGTACGGACATTGTCTTGTCCTCACCGGGCGGAAGCGTGTCGGCTGAATATTCACCAAAGGCCGCCGCTGCAGGCGCACTTGTGATTGATAACACTAGCCATTTCCGCATGGATCCTGATGTGCCATTGATCGTGCCCGAGGTTAATCCAGAGGCGATTAATGAAGTGAAAAAGGGCATAATCGCAAACCCGAATTGTTCAACCATTCAAATGGTTGTTGCCCTTAAGCCTATCCATGAAGCGGCGAACATCAAGCGCGTTGTTGTGTCTACTTATCAATCTGTATCCGGCTCCGGCAAGGGCGCGATGGATGAGCTGTTTAATCAGACAAAGGGCGTGTATATGAACAAAGAAGCTACGCCAGCCGTTTATCAAAAGCAGATTGCATTCAATGTGATCCCGCACATCGATACATTTATGGATGACGGTATGACAAAAGAAGAATGGAAAATGACCGTTGAGACTAAGAAAATTCTAGATTCTAAAATCAAGGTTTGCGCCAACTGTGTGCGCGTTCCTGTATTCATTGGTCACTCTGAAATGATTAATGTTGAGCTTGAAAACGAGCTCAGCGCCGCAGGCGCAAAACAGCTATGGCGCGACTTTGAGGGCGTGACGTTAATTGATCTGGAGCATGAAGATATTGAATACGTAACCCCGCAAGAAGTGCAGGGCGAAGACGATGTTTATGTGTCGCGGGTGCGCGAAGACATTACGGTCGAAAATGGCCTTAATTTCTGGTGCGTATCTGATAATTTGCGCAAAGGCGCGGCCTTGAACGCAATTCAGATTGCTGAACTATGGGTTAAGCAGCAAGAAAAAGCGGCGGCCTAACTGCTCTGCATGCCCTCGAATGCTTATATTATTCCTTGCGAATCCTATTGAAATCGTAGGGATAATCCCTATTATTAGTAAAGCTTGCTACAAAGCTGATTATATCGATCACAAGGAACAATAATGACACAAAAATCGGCACGTCCGCTGTCACCCCATTTGCAGGTTTATAAGCCGCAAATGACATCTGTCACATCTATTCTGCATCGCGCAACTGGCGTGGCGCTTTCATATGGTTTGGCTGTCTTTACATGGTGGCTAGTCGCTGCCTCATTGGGGCCTGAAGCGTACGGCGTGTTCACAGATTTTGCTGGCTCAAAAATAGGGCTGTTGCTTATGTTTGGTTGGACGATTGCCGTATATTATCACCTTGCAAATGGTATCCGTCATTTGATCTGGGATACTGGGCACTTGTTTAAGCTTAAAAACGCCTATGCCCTGCCCCGCCCGCCTGGGCATCACTGCCTGCCTGACTGGCCCAATGGCTTCTGCCTTCTGGCCAACCTCGCCATCGCCATTGAAGCCGCAAAAGCGCAAGATCAAGCCGCTGAATTTAAAGCTCGTGAACTTGAAACAATGGCCAATGCAGAACTGCGCATTGCTAACCAGCAAGCAGAGTCTAAAAAGATACTTGCTCAAGCACAACAAGTTGAAACCGCAGCACAGGGCTTAGCTGAAGCTGAC
>CAKZMN010000240.1 GCA_937128575.1 uncultured Alphaproteobacteria bacterium
TGGGGCGCCAACGTCGCTCTGCCTTTTTCGGGCTTGAGGTTCAACGTTTTCAGCGCGGGCGCTCCGAAGTCATTGTATATCTAAGATACCCCAAAGATGAGCGCGAGGATGTGTCGACGCTAAGCGAAGCGCGCATTCGCTTGCCCGATGGTTCCCAAGTTCCCTTAAGCAGCGTCACAGATATTCATGAGCAACTGGGATATTCACAAATTCAAAGCGTGAATGGCCGCCGCATTGTTAGCGTAACAGGTGACATTGACTATGCCTTAACAACGCCAAGCGAGGTTATAAAGACATTACAGGCAGATATTTTACCTCAATTAGAGCAGCGCTACGCAGGTCTTTCATACAGCTTTGAAGGTGAAAGCCGTGATCAAGCCCAGGATTTAGCCAGCCTTGGGCGGAATATGCTCATTGCGCTTATGCTTATTTATGTGATGCTCGGCTCACAACTGCGTAGCTATGTTCTACCTATCGTTATCATGTCTGCCATTCCCTTTGGCGTTGTTGGCGCGGTATGGGGGCATTATTTATTGGGGCAAGATGTGACCTTCATTTCCCTGTTCGGCATTGTGGCTTTATCGGGCGTGGTGGTGAATGACAGTGTTGTGCTGGTTGATTACTATAATAAACAGCGCGCAGCGGGCATTGATGCCTATGAGGCCGTGGTGCTGTCGATTGAGCGACGCTTCAGACCTATTTTACTGACCACCCTCACAACCAGCTTAGGCCTTTTACCCATGCTGCTTGAGACAAGCATGCAGGCGCAATTCTTAATTCCCATGGTGATTTCTCTGGCGACAGGCATATTATTTGCGACATTCGTAATACTCTTACTTGTGCCCTGCCTTGTTATGGCGGTTGAGGACTTCAAAAAACTAGGTGAGAGATTACGTCGTGCTTAGGGGCGTTATTGTGACCTAGGTAGATAGATGCGAAGAGCGCTCCCCTTGCCGTTTTCACTTTTAACAATAATTTTTCCACCCGATGTAGAAACAAAGCCATCAGCCATGCTTAGGCCTAACCCAGCACCCTTGGTCGTTTTAGTTGTGAAAAAAGGCTCGAATATTTTTAACTGCAGTTCATCATCAATACCCGCACCGGTATCTATAATTTCGACCATTATAAACTCTGCGCCATTTAAATCAGACAGTGACGGCGGTTTATCTGCGCTTGTGAAGCTCACATTCTGAGTGCGCAGCGAGACCACCCCGCCATCCACCATGGCTTCGCGCGCATTGGCAATTATATCAATAAGCGTGCGCTGCATTTGTGCGTGATCGATATTTACCAGCCACAAATCATCCATTAATGACAGCTCCACTTCATGCGCGCGCCCATCCGCCCGACTGGATAATTCTGGAGTGTCTTTTATAAGGTCATTTATATTCACAGTTTGCGGCTCAAGATATTGACTGCCTGCAAATACCATCAGCTGCTTAATTAAGTTAGCACCGCGCTCTGTACCGCCCCTGATAGACTCAATGCGCGCCTTCAGAGATTCCACATCGGGCGCATCATTCTTATCTAGGGCCATTTCAGATAATCTGACGTTGCCTAATATAATAGTCAAAAAATTATTGAAGTCGTGGACAATGGAGCCTGTTAAGCGCTTCATCGCTGCCATTCTTTCTGAATGCACCAATTGTTGCGTGACTTCATGGTGTTTTAGATGCAAATCATAGCTTTGATTTGCCTTTAATATGGTCGCGTTTAATAAATCGAGCGTTGTTGTGTCTTTAATAATATATTCCTGCACACCGCATTTAATTGCATCTTGCATCTCCTCATGTTGATTTTTTTCTATGAGAAAAATAATAGGGCATGGACCCAAACCATCTTGGGCATTTGATATTTCTTTTAAAAAATCAGCGCTACTCATATCCGGCAACATATAAGCTAGAAAAATTAAGTCATACGCGCGACTTTGAGTCTCAGCAATCGCTTGCTGCCCGTTTGACGCTTCAAATATCACTGTTTTTTTGCCAGTTTCCGCAATTTTATCCTTCAAAAGCAGGCGATACGTTTCGTTATTTTCAACAATTAAAATTTGCATAGATGACATTATAAGACTCTTGGGTAATATTTATATAACCTTAAGGATATGCTGAACGTTTGCAAAACCTTACGCAATCCCATGGTGTGTTGAGTTAGGCCTCTTCTTGTGTTACTTTTAACGTGAAATTAACTTTACGGGTAGTACTATAGTACTCATAGGGTACACAACCAATCGTAATAATTTTTACAAGAAGAGCACAGGAGATCACATGAAAAACATTAATCTAAAGACTTTAGGAAAAATAGCACTTACAGCTTGTCTTTTATCTGCACCAATGCAGGCATTCGCACAAACTGCAACAGTTCAAGCGGATCTAATTACAGACAGCGCGATCACAACAAACAACATTTCAAACATGGACTTTGGCGAATGGTTCCTTGTTCATGGTGGTGTTGGCACAGGTGTACTAACGCTTACTGATGATGGTTCAGTATCAGCAACGGCAACAACAACGCCAGTTGGTTCAACATTTACTAACCTGACACCATCAGGTTCAGAAGGTGTTATCACTGTTGAAATTCCAGCAGCGGCTGTTCTAACAATGACACGATCAAACACAACTGACTTTGCGGATGCAGGCCTTTCATTGGCTGCTGTGACATATGTGACAGCGACTGAAAGCGGTAACATCGATAGTGATGCGACAGCTGTTCCAGTAACTGTAGTCGCGGCAAACACGCCAGAGACAGTGACATTTGGTGGCCAGGTTGGTATTACAGCCACACCGGCAGATGCTGCACATGCTGCAACGTTTGATGTAACATTCAGCTTCTAAGCACTAATTAAAAAACGAGTTTAAAAAAGGCGCTGTAAATTACAGCGCCTTTTTCTATGTCTCGTATATGCCTTGAGAGGCTTTTAATTTAATGGAAAAGTTTGCTCATCGAAAACAGTTTCATCGTCTTTGGTGCCTGATTTTAGAACTAACTTGAGGCTACCACCGCTTACTTCTTCTTGCAGAGTTACAGGGATCAAGCGTTGAGCGACCTCAGGAAAAATGTTTGCATTAGACACTTCACCAACTAGCTTTTCTGCGCCACTTGCGGGGACGTGATATACGTTTAAATGGCCCACGAGGCCATGCTGACCCTCGACACGAGATATAGGCACATTTACCGTCAATGCCCCTTTTTCCGAACGCGCTATCTGTATTTGGCCAATTTTACCGCCCTCTTGAAAATCACCGGTACGAACGATTACAGGTACGGAATAACCGACCTTCACCGAAACGCCAGCAGCGGCGGATTGATCTTGCGTTTTCTCATCATCTATTTGTGGGTTGTCTGCGGGGGAGAAGAGCAAATGCGCATGAAAGTCGCCTTCTGGTACCTCAGCCGGACGACGGAACGCCATACGAATTTTCTGTGATCCCTTTGCTGGAATGGTCACGCGGCGCGGCGTAAAGAACACATGCTTAGACACATCAAATTCTGATAAAGATTTTTCTACCGGTTCATAACTTGCGCCCGTTTCCTGCATTTCGAAAAAGCGCCAGCTCATCTGAAAAGTTTTTGTCTCTTCAGACGTGTTGATCAAGGTTATATCTTTATAACGCTCGCCATCTGCGAAAGAGATAATTGTGGGCGTGATGCCCAAATTCGCATGTGCTGCGCCCTGAAACATCATTAGGGATAAAACGCATGCTAAAACGAAAAATACCGCCTTCACCTTGCTTATATTAATACTCATTAAACACTCCTTTGATTAAACATTAGTAACTGATTTGTAATTGTATGGTGCCGTTATAGGTTCTGCTGTCATAAGCGAGGCTATTGCCGCTCGTTTCCGCTGTTGCACCCAAAGTAATATCCGCCAGTCCAGATGCATCGCTATTGCTGTGCACAACTTGGAAGTTTTTTAAGGTAAAGAAATTACCACCACCCGACAAGGGTTGTAATTGCGTGGCCGTCACGTTAATCAACGCGTTTGGCGTTAAATCGTCAATTTGATATATCCCAGGTTGCGGGTCAGTAATTTTGATAATAGAACCCGCATGACCGAAAGAACCATCGGGGTTTACGCTAATGCTATATAGCATATTGTTATTGGTGATAATCACTTCACCGAAGCGTAATTTTTGCAAAATACTGACATCGGCCTGCGCATGAGACGATACAAAAAGCACCGCACATAAAATGACCAAAAATTGATGAGAACATTTAAAGATTTGCAACATAAGCTCAACTCTATACGGACAATATAAACCAAGCAACGCTTGTGTGGGCCATTATTGAGCAAGCCTTTGTTTGTTTTTCCTATTTTAGTATGAAATACTTAGAGTTCTGTTGCTTCGCGCTCATGCGATAGCATATATCCGTAACGTAAAAATGAAACGTGCATTGTTGAAATATAGCGCCGCGCTGGTCGTGCTCACATTGGTGGGCTGCTCTGGTGCGCCTGTTTCAAATGATGCCCCTGCGCCTAGTGCACAAAGTGACGATGAGAATTTAAAGCCCGCCAGCGGCGAGGAAGTGTCCCTAAACCAGCCCGTGGTCATCCCCCCCGGTTTTAACGATCGTCCAGCCATGCCCGGCGAGACCGGCGCCCAAGATCTTCCCAATGGCTTACCCGCCCTCAGCCCCGCAAAGGGATTGAAAATCGACACGCTATTTAGCGAAAATGTAAAAGACACCAAGCAGCGCTTTCAACGCATCGAAAACGCTCATATAGAGTTCCGTAAAGAATATGAGCAGATTAAACCAGCGATTGTCCGCCTTGCCGCTATTGAAGCGGATTTACAGGCCCTTATGTCAGAGCTCAATGGTTTTGTTGGCAGCCAAAGCGCGCAAGATATAAAGCCCGTTCCCGCTGTTCCTGCACAGCCCGCGCCAGAAG
Organism: uncultured Alphaproteobacteria bacterium; assembly: GCA_937128575.1. Taxonomy (GTDB): domain Bacteria; phylum Pseudomonadota; class Alphaproteobacteria; order Micavibrionales; family Micavibrionaceae; genus JAGRKE01. The sequence goes on from CAKZMN010000240.1 coordinate 4,895, forward strand.
AAAATCTGGATATATCTGAAACCGAAGCCTCGAAAGCGCCATCTGCCGCGCCCGAACAAATCGTCAACAATGACAACGCCCCCCTCCAAGTCAATGACATGGAGGCCGCGCCTGAAGCCTTAGAAAAAGACGCACAGCCCACTATGGACGCTAAGTTTTCACTGCGGGACATAAGAATTGGTAATCACGCCGATAAAATTCGCATTGTTGTAGAAACGGATGCCAAGATTGATTACGCGCTTGATTTGAACAATGAAGAGAAAATTTTAACGATTTCGTTGCCGGACACGATCGCCATTTCCACGCTGAAACGCAACCAAAGTTTTTCACGCAATGCGTTATTGAGCGCCTATAAAGTGACAGAACAAGGTAGCGGCGCGCAGATTATTTTGGATTTAAAGAAAGCATCGAGCATTAAAAACCAAGAAGTGCTGAAGGCTAAAAATGCCCAGAGCAATGTACGCCTAGTCATAGATTTAACAATCTAGCCAGCCTTTGCGGGCAGCTCTTTGGCGCTGTAAATATCGCTCCCCAGCGGCATAATTTCCACCTTACAATCATAGCCACCACGTATCAGTTGCGCGCATTGTTCATAGGCCTTATCTATGCTCCAGCTATTTAAACCAAGACGCAAACTATGCTGCCCTGTTTTGGGATCGGCGTAACTTTCTTCAGGTTCAATCAACAGAGCGGCGTTTAGCATGAGCGCCGGATATATTTTGCGCAGCTTGTACCAAACCAACCCCATCCGCATTTGCGAATTATACTGCCCCAAATTCAAAACTATGTTTTGATACAGGCCATCAAATGACACATGAGGGTGCAGCTTTTTTAATGTCTCATAACCACTCACAAAATTTGTGGGCACGTCTTTTTTTCCTGACTGCACGATGATGTCCTTGCCAAAAATCAATGTGCCGTCATACCCAATTTCAATTTTTTCCGGCAACGGCCGCGCAAAGTTTTTTACGTCAGCGCTTTTTTCATTAATCGTCAAATAATATGTGCCGGGAGGAACGCGCGAGAAAAAGTAAAACCCGCCAAGATCTGTCACTGCGGTTTCTTGTAATTTACCATTCAGATTATAGAGCTCCACACCCACATTTTTCAGCGCGGTTTTTTGGCCGTTTGCACGCTCACCAAACACAGATCCATCCAGTTCTCCCGCGATATGAATGGGAAATTCGGCCTCCGCGTAATATCCCGCGCGCGGCAAAACGGATAAGCCTTCATAACCGGGAATCCATAGAGGATCGGCTAATGATCGTTCCTCAATCACAACGTCGGTTAGCTTCAATTCAACAAGATTGGTAAATAGCGCAATCCCGTTTTCATCAGTCTCTTCAATACCGCCATTTTGCAATGACTTCACAATCACGCCTTCCAATGGTTTTTCATTTTCATCCAATTTACGGTTGCCGTTTTCATCCAAATATACAAATGCGCTAAAGCCGCCATTGCCTGAAATATTACGATCAACCGTTAGGACATCTCCCAAGCGCGGCTCCCTAAGTGCGGAAAAACGCGTGCCGAGCCCCACAAATACATCATTGTCGGAGTTATATTCCACGCGCGGTGAAAGGCGCGCAAAACCCGCCTGCCAATCCATGCTCAAACTACCCTGCGTCAGAGACGGCCTGAAATCTCTTTCGAGTTCTGCGCGGATATCCAAATCATTCGACACCTCATGCACGAAATTAACAAAAACATTCGAAAGCTGGCGCTCAGGTCTTATCTCGTAATTCGCGTTTGCTCTAATCCTATTTTTGCCATACGCGCCAGAAACTGTACTTAAAAGTGCAAGCCGATCTTCCTCCAGCGCGTCGCTGGTTTGATGCGCCAAAAGCTCGTTAAATGTTAAACCGTTCCAGCGCGCATTAACCCCCAAATTTGTGTTTAAGCTTGTTTGCCCATCAGAGGTTTCGCGGAAATTAGAATTGGCCGAATAGCGCGCATTATCATTATTTACAAAAGGCAGGGGGCCCACAGCGGACAAGCTTTGCTGAAGTATTGATTCCTCTAATTCTTCATCCGCATCTTTAAAGTCAAAGCCGCTACCGATCCAGCTGGTGGTGGCATTCACGTTGTGGCGCCCAAAACTTCGACGCGCGGCAAACTCCGCATTTGTTTCTAATTCGTCATCAACGGCGATATTCAAGTTATAAAGTGTTTTATCCAAAAGCGTTGAGAATCCCGCCTGCCCTACAAAATTGCGTGTCCCTGCCCCGCGATCGGTACTGAAGCCAAACGAAGCCGCGCTGGATGACCCTAGCGGCTTCTCATACAACGCATTGATATTAACCGAGCCGCTATCTTGATTGCGTGACGATCGATCCGCAAGATAGGCTTGCTCATCCTCAAAGGTCAGAGATACATCATAAATGCCCGTGCTGTTTGACAGGCGCCCCGTATCGACAGGCACGGAAACTAGCTCTTCCCTCAATTCACCTTGCGGGCCATAGAAGACCAGACGAAAATTATTATCCTGACTAAATAGATCAACGTTATCGAAGCTGAAAAATCCATTTTCATCTACGCTTTGCAGGGCAAGGAATTGGTTGCCGCGATATAGCTCAACGTCCCATCCGGGAAATGTGGTTCCCGAAATAACCGAACTTGGCCTGGTCAGAGTTCTCAGTGGATCTTTGTTGGTTACTCTAAAGCCTAAATCTTGTTCCGCAGTATTGCCGAGGGGGAGGCTAGCAGTTGTAACATCTCCAATTTCATATCGTCGCGCCTTTAGGGGACCTAGCAAATTTGGTTCTTTAGACTCTTGCTTATAATTGGCCTGTACACTGCGCAGTTTTTCTTCTTTATCCAGCAAAGATCGCGTGGTTAATGTGCCATAGGCAAAATCACCGCGCGTTGTTACGCTTGCGTTATAGCGATTATCGCTACGTCCCGTATCTCCATCTTTGCTATAGCTCGTATTTGTGGTCACATCGACCACGGGAACATCGATTAATCGCTTGGGGAAATCTGTGGTGGGCAGTTTTGGCTTGGGCGCCTTTGCGGCAATACGGTTTTTCTTTTTACGCTCCATTTGTTCCTGAAACGGCAGTAATTGGGAAGGGATAATCAAAATTTCCTGCCCTGCAATTCTGGGCCTTATTTCAAAATCTAGCCATTGCTCCAATTCATCAATGGGCACAAAAACGTCTTCGTCTTCGACAAACACATCATCTGAGATTTCAAATTCACCTTGGTCAGTTTTTGCAGTTCTGGCTTTTAAATCCACTTCAAATTTTTTGTTTTCACGGATATACCACCCCTTGGCCAGCCCCGTTTCCAAATCGATATCAATGGGTAGGAACAGGACCTGTACAAAATCTTTAAGCGACACTGCAATTTTACTATTGCGTGATTGCGCGAAAATAATACCTTCCAAGCGTAGACGCTGCGGCAAGCGGGCGGTTAAAAACAAAACCTCCCCCTCGGGCAGAACATTAACTGTGCTATTTTGACTTCCCACCTCCTGAATGCCTTGCTGGGCCTCTTTAAATTTAGGAGCAATATTTTGAAAAAACTTTTGAATGGCGGAGCTTTTCTTTTGTTGGCTAAGCTCAGCCACGCGCATCTCTTGTGCATCGGCGCCGCCAATGCATGAGAGAGTGATTAATAAAGCGCTTATCAAAAGCTGTGCTGGATATCTAGAAAATGCTACCATCGCTTCGCAGTATACACGTGTTACCTAGCAAACTCATGCGAAATCAGGTGCAATGACAGAGCGAAATAATCAAAATATGCGGAGATACGTTACTCTGCTTACTATATGCATCATGGCGATCCTTGTCGCGGGCGGCGCATGGGCCAATGGTATTGGCGTTAGCCCCAAACGCGTTGTGATTAAAAATGGACAGCGTTATGCAGATGTCACGCTTGCAAATTCAAGCGCGGTTTCCAAGACATTTGAAATTACCACTATTAATAAATCTATGAATAAAGCGGGCAGATTAATTGATGCACAAAGCCCGGCGCCCAATGAATTTTTTGCTGACGCATTAATACGCTATACGCCGCGCACCGTGCAAATCGCGCCGGGGCAGTCACAAAAAGTACGGATTCTATCCCGACTATCCGCCTCATCCGCCGATGGTGAATATCGCTCGCACATGCTGTTTAAACAAGTGCCGGATGCATATTCCGACCCATCGACGCCGCTTTTGGCGATTAGCATTCCGGTGATTTTAAAAAAGGGCGTCCTTACATCGTCTTTTGATCTATCCGCCCCGCAGTGGCGCGCGCAAAATGAAGAAGCGTCGGTTTCTTTTGATTTAAACCGCAGCGGAAACCAGTCTATCTTTGGAAATGCTAGTATCTTGGTTGATGACAAGGAAATTGCACGCTTGAACGATGTTGCTGTTTATTTATCTACGCCAGCTAGACGGGTCAGCGTAAAAATTCCAGCTGAGCATTACAAAGAGGTGAAGGGGCGCAGAGCGCAGATTGTGTTCACAACCCCTAGTGACCGTAAGCGGCTGTC
>CAKZMN010000241.1 GCA_937128575.1 uncultured Alphaproteobacteria bacterium
CAATTGATACCATGATCATAACCGCAACCAGCGCGGCCATCGGAATGCGGCTCACCCAGTCGCCAACAACCATCAGAAGGAATAATAGAAACAGCCCAGCGAAAAGCGTCGAAAGGCGCCCGCGACCGCCGGATTTAATGTTAATTACAGATTGACCAATCATCGCACAACCGGCCATCCCACCAAAGAAACCAGCAACGATGTTAGAGATGCCCTGCCCTCTACATTCGCGGTTTTTATCACTCGGTGTGTCGGTTAAATCATCAACGATAGTTGCCGTCATCATCGACTCCAGCAAGCCCACAGCCGCCAAAGTTATAGCGTAGGGGAAGATGATCATTAACGTTTCCAACGTGAGGGGAATGTTTGGAATAAGGAACATAGGTAGCGTATCAGGAAGTTCTCCCATATCGCCCACTGTGCGTATATCCATGCCGAAATACATACTGATTGCGGTTAAAACAATAATACAAATGAGCGGCGAAGGTATAACCTTGGTAAATCGCGGAACGGTATAGATAATCACCAAACCAAGGGCAACCATGCCATACATGTAAATCCCAGCGCCTTCAAATTCTGGAAGCTGCGCCATAAATATCAAAATTGCGAGTGCATTTACAAACCCGGTCACAACGGAGCGCGACACAAAACGCATGAGGGAGCCCAACTTAAACCAGCCCGCAAAAATTTGTATAACCCCAGTTAAAATAGTGGCCGCCAAGAGGTATTCTAGCCCGTGATCCTTAACCAAAGTGACCATAACCAGCGCCATAGCGCCGGTTGCTGCGGAAATCATACCCGCCCGCCCGCCAACAAAGGCGATTACGATGGCGATACAGAACGAGGCATACAGCCCAACCTTAGGATCAACGCCCGCGATAATCGAAAAAGCGATGGCTTCAGGGATAAGCGCAAGCGCAACAACGGTTCCAGCCAATACGTCATTTCGTATATTGCCAAACCAATTTTCCTTAAGATAGAGAGCGGAGCGAGAAAGCATTAAGTCAATTTCCAAATTAATTATAAATGATTGATAGTGCGGCAATATACTGGGCGAGCGCTATATTGCAATGTTTTTAAAATTCCAAAAACGTCGAGATCACAATTGCCCTTATACAAAACTTGTCTATAATGCCGCGCAATGCCTACATTAAATGAATCAATCGATGAACCCGCCAGCGGCGCAGAACCAAAGAAACCTTGGTACAAGCGTTTGCGCAAACCCAGCAAACAAATGTTTTGGGTTTGGGTTGGTTATCAGGCCGTTAAAGGCACTCTGACAACCTCTTTTATCTGGATACCGCTTTTTTGGGCGTGGCTACATTAAGATGTGTTATAAGCGCTCATGAATGAAAACAAACTAAATAATATTGAAGAAACGCTCGCGCATCAGGAACAACAAATTCAGGATTTGAGCGACATGGTCATCCGACAGGGTGATGAGATTGTTTTGCTGAACAAGCATATTTTAAAGCTCAATGACAAAATTGGAATGATGGAAGAAAGCGCGAGCAATGGCGGCGCAGAAGGCGAAGGCCTATCCGTGAGCGAGATGGCCGCGATGAACAAACCGCCACACTACTAAGCGCTGACTAAGTCTAACTTCTCATTTCTACTTAATTTTTTAATTTCGATTTCGCGCTTTGAAGCATCACTTCGCGTTTCACAGGATTCATTATATTTTAAAATAAACGGGCCCCGCCCCTTGGTGTATTTGGCGCCCTTGCCACTTTCATGCGCATCAATTCTCGCAGGCAAATCATTCGTAATGCCCGTATAGAGACTATCGTCCTTACATTTCAAAATATAAACAACCCAGCTCATGATATATTAAAGACCTATCTTTCTGTGCAATTGCGCGAAGCTATGATACAACGCCAGCCATGAACAAACCATATGATGTTATTATTATTGGAGCAGGCGCCGCAGGATTAATGTGCGCTATCGAGGCGGGCAAGCGTGGGCGACGCGTTTGGTTGGTTGATCACTCCACCAAAACCGCAGAAAAAATCAGAATCTCTGGTGGGGGGCGCTGTAATTTCACGAATATTCATTCACGCGCCGAAACATTTTTATCTGAGAACGAGCATTTTTGTAAATCTGCTCTAAAGCAATATACGCAGCATGACTTCATCGCGCTGGTTCAAAAGCACGGCATTGCCCATCACGAGAAAAAGCTAGGGCAGCTTTTTTGCGATGAAAGCGCGCAGCAAATTATAGATATGTTGCTTCAGGAATCTGAAGATGCGGGCGTTAAATACACACCCGAGACAACGGTGTATAGCGTTGAAAAATCCGAAGACCAATATAAGCTAACGACCAGCCGTGGTGAGTTTGAATGTGCCTCGCTTGTTATTGCAACGGGCGGTTTATCTATTCCTAAAATTGGCGCGACGCGATTTGGCTATGATATTGCCAAGCAATTTGACCTAAACGTTTTTGACACGCGTCCCGGCCTTGTACCCTTCACCTTCCAAACCAGTTTGCTAGAGCGCTGCAAAGCATTGAGCGGATTATCGGTTGAGGCCTCTGTATCTTGCGGGAAAACCACATTCGCCGAAGGGTTATTATTTACGCATCGCGGCCTTAGTGGCCCATCGATTTTACAAATTTCATCCTACTGGCATGAGGGTGATGAGATTGTTGTTAATCTTGCGCCAGACACTAACGCGCTTGCTCTATTTAAGGAACGCAAGAAAAGCCAACCTAAACAAGATGTGCAAACCACACTTTCCCACATTGTCCCTAAACGATTAGCGGTTAGCATTTGCGAAGCCGAAGGCATCAATGGACGCCTAGCGGATTTGCCTGACAAAAAGCTTGAGGTATTGGCGCGCGCCGTCAATGAATGGCGCGTTAAGCCGAGCGGCACAGAAGGTTATCGCACGGCTGAAGTTACGCTGGGCGGGGTTGATACGAATGAACTTTCCTCCAAGACCATGGAGGCCAAAAACCAGCCTGGCCTATATTTCATTGGCGAAGTTGTTGATGTCACCGGGCATCTTGGTGGATTTAATTTCCAATGGGCGTGGTCGTCGGGCTATGTTGCCGGACAAAATGTTTAGTGCTACAACACCTCAACATAACGAATATTTTCAGGAGAATTTTATGAGATTACTAATAACAGCTTTTGCGTTCGCACTTATGCTTTTCCCATCTATTGCGATGGCGAATTGTTCAGACCTTCCCGACCATGCAAGCCTCAAAGACGCGCTGACTAAGGCCCGTGCCGAGAGTAATGGCGGTCTAAACCTTGATATGTGGGGCACGATTGTTGATCGTGCAGGGCGCGTTTGTGCCGTCCACGCGCGAGTATTACCACCGGTATGGGCTGGATGAGGAAAAGCTGGCGCTGGCCAAAGACGACGCCATCGTGATGCATCCGGGGCCGATGAACCGGGGCGTTGAGATTGACCCGAACGTTGCGGATGACATCAACCGGTCTGTTATTCAGGAGCAGGTTGAGATGGGCGTTGCTGTTCGCATGGCGGTGATGGATT
>CAKZMN010000242.1 GCA_937128575.1 uncultured Alphaproteobacteria bacterium
GCCTTTGATGGTGATGGTGACCGCATTGGCGTGGTGGATGAAAACGGCGCGGTTTTACGGTGCGATATATTGATGACGATTTATGCACGCGAAGTTTTGGCTAGCCATCCGGGCGCGGCGATTATTGGCGACGTTAAATGCTCGCAAGTCATGTTTGACGAGATTGATAAGATGGGCGGCAACGCCGTTATTTGGAAGACCGGCCATTCATTGGTGAAGGCCAAAATGGCGGAGCTTAATGCCCCGCTCGCTGGAGAGTTAAGCGGTCATATATTCTTCGCAGATAAATATTACGGTTTTGATGATGCGCTATATTGCGCCATTCGTTTGATCAACGCCCTGACCAGCGAGACAGGCGGCCTGTCGGCGCTGACGAAGGATTTACCGAAATTACACAGCACGCCCGAAGTGCGCTTTGAAGTTGATGAGGCAGAGAAGTTCGACATCACCCCCAAAGTAATTGAGAGCATCAGAGCGCAAGCACTTGATAACACCGTCATTAACGACATTGATGGATTACGCGTTACATCGCCCGATGGCTGGTGGCTGCTTCGCGCATCAAACACGCAAGATGTTTTGGTTGCGCGCGCAGAAGGCAATTCCGCAGAAGGATTAGAGCGCCTTAAAAATATTGTCATTAAAGAAGTCGAGAAAATCGGCTATAGATTAAACTTCTAAATACTCACAAAAGGATAATCCATTGAGCACCCCCATCAGCATTGATCTTCTAGAACTTATGGCCTCTAAAATCTGCCACGACCTTATTAGCCCCATTGGCGCGGTGAATAATGGTATCGAATTTTTAGAAGATATGGGCGAAGATGCGGGCGATGAAATTAATCAACTAATCTCGTTCAGTGCGCAGCAGGCCTCTGCCAAGCTTCAAGCCTTTCGCATGGCATACGGCGCGGGCGGCGCGGATGGTAACATCAAGATCGCAGATGTTTATAACAGCATCGAATCCATTGTGGCGGCGGAAAAGAAGATTGTTCAGGAGTGGGATCCAGCGACAAAGATTGCGCCAGAGCTTCCCCCAAAAGCCTTTTGCAAAATTTTGACCTGCGTACTTTTGCTGTCTAAGGAATGCTTGCCCAAGGGCGGCACGCTGTCGGTGCATCGCGCGGATAATGATGACGTGGTTGTGACCGCGCGCGGAGAAAATGCGGGCTTCCGTGATGGTTTCGTGGATGCACTGTTGCTAGAGGTTGCGCAGGACGAACTCACCCCCACATTCACCCACGGCTATATCACCGGATTATTGGGACAGCATTACGGCTATAGCTTCAAAGCAGAAGTGCCCGAAGATGGCGCGGTTGCTATTCACATGAATTTGCCGCTGATGTAATGGATGATCTTGTTTCTGATTTTATTGAAGAGACAACCGAGATATTAGACAAGCTCGATAGCGCCCTTGCGCGCATGGCGAAGACGCCAGAGGATCAAAGCACCCGGGATGAAGCCTTTCGATTGATGCACACCATCAAAGGCACGTGCGGGTTTTTGGATTTCCCCAAGTTAGAAGAAACAGCGCATCAAGCTGAAGATACTTTAGAGAGCGTTCATAACGGCAAATTAAAAGCCAGC
>CAKZMN010000243.1 GCA_937128575.1 uncultured Alphaproteobacteria bacterium
AAATAATGCGCTAGCTGAAAAATGGCTGACCATTAAGGACGTTAGGAAATCTGTTCTAGAGGCTATTGAGCCCTTGCGCGCAAGTAAGGAGCTAGGCTCATCTTTGGAAGCAAGGCCTGTCATCGCGGTGAGTGATAAAGCGTTATTTGAATCTGTAGATATGGCCGACATATGCATTACATCACAGGTCGAAATAAAAGACGGTGATGGAGGTGTTACCATTGAAAAGGCGGGCGGCGAGAAATGCTGTCGCTGCTGGAAAGTTTTGCCAGAGGTTAGCCCTGAAACGGAGCTCTGCAATCGTTGCGAGAGCGCCGTTGAGAGCGTTAAGAAAGCGGCTTAAGGTTTTAGCTTCTTCGCTTGTTTTAATACGACGCGAATATGCTGCTTGCCGTTTTCTTCTTCATATTTCTCGTAATATTGCTGGTGATAATCCTCGCCCATCCAAAAGGTGTCGGCCTCTTCTAGGGTTGTTGTAATCGGCTTTTTAAAGCGGCCGCTTGCATCCAGCTTTTTAATCCAATCCGCACCGATCTTCTTTTGCTCGTCATCATGATAGAAGATGGCTGAACGATATTGCGTGCCAACATCAACGCCCTGGCGATTAAGCTGTGTGGGGTCGTGCGCTTTCGTTAGGAAGAAATCGACAAGATTGCTAAATGATGTCTTCTCACCGTCATAGGTAATTTGAATGACTTCTGCATGGCCGGTTTCGCCGGTTGTGATGTCTCTATATGATGGGTTTTCTAGGGCGCCGCCCATATATCCCACTTCGGTGAATAATACACCGGGCAGAGCGCGAAATTCGCTCTCAGTGCACCAAAAGCACCCTCCAGCAAAGGTTGCAACTGGGTATCCTGTGGGTTTTGTGCTCATTAGATCGTCCCCTTTAACCATGGCGCTGCCTTGCGCACCCATAAATAAAATGGTGCCTGCGGCTATAAATACAACGGCGATCATTAAAAATGCGCTGCGCATGGTTTATTCCTCTCTTGTAATGACATAAGCTTTTCATAGATAAATTCGAGCGTCATCATGAAAATGTTACAAAATTATAAATCACCAAATTTTACTGAACGTCGTGGCGGTCACGAACAGCCGTCTATGATTATTATTCATTACACGGGTATGAAAACTGGTGAGGCGGCTTTGGAGCGCTTATGCGATCCTGAGTCTGAGGTGAGTGCGCACTATGTAATTGAAGAAGATGGACGATTGTTTCAACTGGTTGATGATGGTAAGCGCGCTTGGCACGCCGGCAAGTCTGAGTGGCAAGGGGAGGTGGATATAAATTCTTGCTCCATTGGCATTGAGCTTGTTAACCCCGGTCATGAGTGGGGTTATCGCGAGTTCCCTGAGGCGCAGATCGCTGTGTTGGTTGAGCTTTGTCGTGATTTGGTCGGGAAATATGATGTGCCGCTTGATCGAATTTTGGGGCATTCCGATATTGCGCCGGGGCGCAAGCGGGATCCGGGTGAGCTTTTTCCGTGGGCGCGTTTGCGCGATGCGCTTGATGGTCGGTGACGTTTAAGGATTTGCAAACCATTCGAAATTCCTTCATATTGCGCCTCAATTGAAAGATTGGATGACCGCTTGTGCGCTTTTGCGTATGAGAGGAAAGTCCGGGCTTCATGGAAATACGGCGCCGGGTAACGCCCGGGCAGGTGTTAAAGCCTGACAGAAAGTGCAGCAGAGAGTATACCGCCTTCGCGTTGAGGGTAAGGGTGAAAGGGTGCGGTAAGAGCGCACCGCGCATTTGGTAACAAATGTGGCATGGTAAACCTCGCCGGAAGCAAGACCAAATAGGAATCACGTATGGCGTATTTCCGCGCTGTGGTTCGGGTAGGTCGCTAGAGCGGTTCGGTAATGTTCCGCGCAGATGAATGGTCATCGCTTGCGCAAGCAAGTACAAAACCCGGCTTATAGATCTTTTGATTATTTATGATTAACCGTCTCGCGAAAGTGAGGCGGTTTTTCTTTTTCTGTGGCTAACTCGCTTGCGACTCGCCGGATTCATTGACGATTCATGGTTGTGCATGGTTTTATGGCTATGGGCTTGATTTTTATTCCTTCCTGAGTCCGTCTAACGATTCTTTTCTGTCACTCTTTTGTTTTTAGGTTTTATACACTTATGACTGGTCACTATCCCGTGATGTTGCCGGAAGTTCTGGAGGCTCTTAGCCCTTCGGATGGTGGTGTTTATGTGGACGGCACATTTGGTGCGGGCGGTTATTCGGCGGCTATTCTTGATGCGGCGGACTGTCGCGTGATTGCCATTGATCGTGACCCAGCTGCGCGCTCACGCGCCGCGGCTATGCAGGAAAAATACGGAGATCGCTTGGTTTTTCTTTGTGGTTGTTTTGGCGATGTTGCTCAATTGTTGGAAGGCGGCGGTATTGGCAAGGTTGATGGCTTTGTTCTGGACCTTGGTGTGTCTTCTTTTCAAATTGATGAGGCGGAGCGCGGTTTTTCTTTCCGTTTTGACGGGCCGCTTGATATGCGTATGAACTCAGAATCTGAAGAGCCAACGGCCGCCGATATTGTAAATAACTACGATGAAAAAAAATTGGCCAACATCATTTATTTATATGGTGATGAGCGTCGCTCGCGTCAAATCGCGCGCCGTATTGTTGAGCGCCGCGCGGAGCGAGTGTTTGAAACAACTGAAGATTTAGCAGATGTTGTGCGCGATGTGGTGCCTAAATCACACAAGGATAAAATCGATCCCGCCACGCGTACATTTCAGGCGCTGCGCATTGCAGTCAATGATGAGCTGGGTGAATTAGAGCGCGCGTTAATTTCCTCTGAGGATGTTTTAAATGATGGTGGTCGCTTAGTTGTTGTTTCCTTTCATTCCTTGGAAGACGGAATGGTTAAGAGGTATCTGAGGGAGAAGTCGGGGTCTGAGCCTCGTGGGTCAAGATATGCCCCTGTTGCTGTAGATGTTGGTGATGTTGTGTTTAAGTTGCGAGGCAAAAAAGCCGTGAAGCCTTCTGATGTTGAGTGCAAAGAAAATTCGCGTTCGCGTTCTGCGCGCTTGCGTGCGGCGACTAGGGTGGTGGCATCATGAAAAAAATACGCGGGCGCACAATAGGAGTTTTTCTGGTCGCGGCCTTGAGCGGCGCGGCGCTATTGCATATTTCGCAAAACGTGCAGCAAGCCGAAGATGATTTGGCGCGCGCAAAGCTGTCTTACGAAAGTCAGCAAGAGATGATCCGCGTGCTTGATGTTGAATGGGCATATCTAAATTCGCCTGGTCGCTTGGAAGTTCTGGCGAGAGAGTATCTGGACGTGCAGGCGCCGGGCGCTGGGCAAATGATGCCAGGTCAGATTGCTTTGCCTGTAGGTGATATCCCGCCAGAGATCGGCGCTTCCAGAATTGAAGGCGATGGGGTTTCGTCGCTTGTGCATAATATCTCTCAATCTTCTGGTGAGGTTTCGGGTGTTGTACGCGGTGTGCCCGCCCCCGGTCGTAAGCCAAAATCTCAAAAAGGTGATTTCGGCGCCTTGCTTAATGGTTTGGGTAAGGGGGCTACGCAATGATATTTAATCACGCTATGCGCCGTAACTCTGTGAAGCTGGTGGGGGATCGTTCTTCTTCTCTCGGGCTGACGCGCGGCCGTCTGGTTTTGGTTAGTGGATTCTTTGTTCTGGCTTATATGATGCTGGCTGTGCGCGCTTTTGATTTAACGGTTATTCAGGGTGAGTTTGGCGCCGGGGCAGAGGGGCGCCAATTCGAGCAGGTTCAAAAATCTGTTCCAGAAGATATTTTGCGCGCCGACGTTGTTGACCGAAATGGTGTGCTTTTGGCCACTACATTGAAAACCGCCTCGCTATACGCTGATCCTAGATATATCTCTGATCATCAGGAGGCTGCGCAGGGGCTGGTGGAAATTTTCCCTGAATTGTCTTTCGGCGATGTTCTGCAAAAGCTTCAAAGCGAAAAGCGATTTTTATGGATCAAGCGTGGTTTGACGCCAGAAGAGCAAGCGAGAGTTCTAGAGATTGGTGAGCCGGGTCTAGGGTTTCGCTACGAAAATAAACGCGTATATCCGCATGGGTCTCTCATGTCGCACATGTTGGGTTTTGTGAATATTGATGGTGAGGGGCAGGCGGGCATTGAGCGCAGCTTTAATAAATATCTGGGTTATGGTGATTCGCTATCATTAACGCTAGATGTTCGTTTGCAGCATATTTTGCATCGTGAAGTTCAAAAAACTGTCGAGGAATTTAGTGCGTTAGGCGGTGTCGGCGTAATTATGGATGTTAATAACGGGGAAATTTTAGCGGGTGTGTCTTTGCCAGATTTTGACCCTCATAATTTGGGTAGTGCCAAAAGCTCTGAAATATTTAATGGTATAACTCTCGGTGTTTATGAGCTCGGCTCGGTGTTTAAAATATTCTCAACCGCAGCTCTCTTTGAAACACTGAATGTGCCGATGAATACAACATTTGATGCAAGAGAGCCCATCAAGGTTGGGCGTTTTAAGATTAGCGATTATCACGCTGAGGACAGAGAGTTAACGGTTCCAGAGGTCTTTATGTATTCCTCTAATATCGGCTCCGCTATGATGGGGCAGGCGGTTGGAACAGAAACACTTCGCGATTTCTACCGCGATCTTGGTTTACTTGATACGCTTGATTTTGAAATCAAGGAAGTGACCAAGCCAATCGTTCCTAGCCCGTGGGGTGATGTTCATACGCTGACTGCTTCATATGGTCATGGCGTTGCGACAACCCCGCTTCAACTAACAACGGCTGTATCTTCAATTGTTAATGGTGGCTACGCCGTTAAACCAACGCTGGTTATGGGCGGAGCCGATAAAGCACCAGATCAAAATGTTCGTGTGGTTTCTGAGCAAACTGCGCATCGCATGCGCCAGCTATTGCGCTTGGTGGTTGATCAGGGCACCGGCAAAAATGCAGACGTGCCAGGATATCGCGTAGGCGGAAAAACAGGTACGGCAGAAAAGCCAAGGCAAGGCGGGCGCGGCTATGATCGCAAGCGCCTGATGTCTTCCTTTGTGGGTGTGTTTCCTGTTGATCAGCCGCGCTACGCCATCTTTGTTGTGATTGATGAGCCCAAAGGAACGAAGGCCAGTTACGGCTATGCGACGGCTGGCTGGACGGCTGCGCCAGCAGTAAGGCGCATTATTACCTCAATGGCCAGTGTGCTGGGCATCAAGCCTGCGGTTGTCAAAAAAGATAAAGAATTTGGTGATGAGCTTAAGCAATATATTTCGGTGAAAAAACGTGGTTAAAAATTTCGATATAAAAAGCCTAAAGGGCTTAACGCAAGATAGCAGGCAAGTGCATACAGGGTTCTTATATGCGGCTTTCCCAGGATCCAAAGTTGATGGTCGTGATTATATTCAGGCCGCCATCCAAAATGGAGCCTCCGCAATTTTGGCGCCCATAGGCACTGTGCTTCCTGATTTGTTTAGCGAGCAAGATGTGGTTTTAATCACAGACGAAAACCCGCGCGGCGTGTTTGCAAAAATGGCTGCTGAATTTTACAAACTTCAACCTGAAAATATAGTGGCGGTCACTGGTACGAACGGTAAAACATCATGCGTTCACTTTGTGAAGCAGCTCTGGCAAGCGCTAGATAAAAACGCGGCAAGTATAGGGACGCTGGGCGTACGAAAAGTTGGCTCTGTTGTGCGATCAAGCTCCATGACAACGCCGGATCCGGTGTCGCTGCATGCTGAAATCGCTGACATGACGGCGGTCGGTGTAACGCATTTGGCTATGGAGGCGTCTAGCCATGGTTTAGACCAGCGCCGCCTTGATGGCGTGCGCGTAGATGTAGGCGCCTTTACAAATTTGTCTCGTGATCATTTGGATTATCACGCGGACATGGACGAGTATTTTCAGGCTAAATCACGTTTATTCTCTGAGCTTATTGTCTCT
>CAKZMN010000244.1 GCA_937128575.1 uncultured Alphaproteobacteria bacterium
ATCTTCCTCGCTGCTGCCGGAAACATCTTGCATAAACACCCCCAAACCAACACCAATCATAAGAACCAATGACATAGCAATCGCCGGCTGTGGCAAAACGAAGTTACGCCCAAAGGCACCAAGCCAAGCGCGCAAACCTTGACCATCTGTGCGCATATGCGTTGCATTATGCTGCGCACTGACGCGGGCAGCTTCAATAATGCGCGCCGATAAATTGCTGGCTGGCGGCGGCGCATCGGCGCGGCGACTTAATATTTCATCTAATGTTTTATCATATTCATCCATAATTTTTCTCCTGCTCCATGTTTGGGCTAATTGCCCCGGCTCTTATCAGTTCGGCCTTTAATTTTGCTTTGGCGCGCATCAATAACGATTCCAGCGCCTTCACTTTCACGCCTAAAATTTGTGCGGCGTCTTTATTGCTTAGGCCCTCATAAAAACAAAGGTTGAGGGCATCGCGCTGGCGCTCTGGTAAAGATTGAATAGCATCCTCTAGCGCGCCTTGCTGCTGCTTATCCTCCAGCGCGGTGTCTTGCAAATCTGTACTATCCTCGAAGGTGTCCAGAATTTCACTGCCATATTCCGCGCGTTTCTTGCGGCCATGATCATGCGCCTGATTAATCACAACGCGGTAAAACCATGTGGTGAACTTCGCGCCTTTGCCCGCTTTCCAGTTTTGCGGTTTGTTCCAAAGCTTTAAAAATGCCTCTTGAACAATATCTTCCGCCGCCACTTGATCTCGGCATGTACGGTAAGCCACCGCGTAAAAGCGTTCACTATGGCGCTTCACCAAAACGGCAAAAGCCTGATGGTCTGCGCGTTTAATACGCACCATCAGGCTTTCATCGCTGTCTTGGTCAAGACTATCCATAAAGGATCTCTACCTTATTCGCCTGATGCGTCTTTACGTTCTTTACGCTTTTCTTTGCGCTCTTTACGCTTTTCGCGCTTGGCTTCATGTGCAGCCTTGGCTTCGTCCTTACTAACTTCACCATTACCGTCAGCATCCATTTTGTCAAAACGCGCTTCTGCATGAGCGAGGAATTCAGCCTTTGAAATCGCGCCATCGGCATTTGTGTCATGCTTTTCAAACATCGCACCTTTTTTACCACCTTTATCGCCGCCATGATTATCGGCAAAAGCACTTGGTGCACCTAAAACTGCAAGAGCCGCAGCAAACATAAATAACTTTTTCATTCTTATCTCCTTAATGAGTTTGTAGTGTTTATATACAAGTAATACGCACGCAGGATGTAAACCCTTCTAAATTAATTAAAATTAATTTCGTTAGGGTTTATTACACATAAGTAAGAGATAGAAAAGGAAAAGCGAAATTCAAGGCGCGCCTTAAGCAGGCGTCACATCAAACACAATCCGGTGATTAGCATTAGAACCGCTCGCGCCATATTTCGCCTTAAACACCAGCGCGGCAGAGCGCTTCATTTTAATCGCTAAAAATGTACCGCCGCTGCTGTTCGGTTTTGCCAAATACGCCATTAATAAGGGATGAGCATCAAAAACGCGCTTCGCCTCCGCGCCCCAACGGGCATTCGGCAATTGAATAACCAACACATTTTTACGGACATCCATATTGTAACTAAAGGGCGTTGCCGCGCTGACAT
>CAKZMN010000245.1 GCA_937128575.1 uncultured Alphaproteobacteria bacterium
ACTACCAAGTGTCTTCGAGCTTTCAGGGTCAATATTAAATGTAATCACCCAACACTTCCCTCTAATGATATTCCAATCAATTTCTGTGCCTCGACGGCGAATTCCATGGGGAGTTCTTGCATTACTTCGCGGGCGAAACCGTTCACGATTAGGGCGATGGCTTCTTCCTCGCTCATGCCGCGTTGCTGGCAATAGAACATTTGGTCCTCACCGATTTTCGATGTGGTGGCCTCATGCTCCAAGCTCGCGCTTTTATTCTTGCTCTCGATATACGGAACCGTATGCGCGCCGCATGTATCGCCGATTAGGAGGCTGTCGCATACGGTGAAGTTACGCGCGCCCTCCGCCTTTGGCATGATTTTTACCATGCCGCGATAGGTGTTGTCGGATTTTCCGGCGCTGATCCCCTTAGAGATAATGCGGGATTTGGTGTTTTTACCGATATGGATCATTTTTGTGCCGGTATCGGCCTGCTGGCGGCCATTTGTGATGGCAACGGAGTAGAATTCGCCTTGGGAATTATCACCCTTTAGAATGCATGACGGGTATTTCCATGTGATGGCGGAGCCGGTTTCGACCTGCGTCCAGCTGATCTTGGAATTGCGCCCCTCACAGATGCCGCGCTTGGTTACGAAGTTATAGATACCGCCCTTGCCGTCTTCATCACCTGGGTACCAGTTTTGAACGGTGGAGTATTTGATTTCGGCGTCATCAAGCGCGATTAGCTCCACGATTGCCGCGTGGAGCTGGCGTTCATCACGCATGGGCGCGGTGCAGCCCTCTAGGTAGGACACATATGAGCCCTTATCCGCGATGATTAATGTGCGCTCGAACTGGCCAGTGTTTAGCTCGTTAATGCGGAAATATGTTGATAGCTCCATGGGGCAGCGTACGCCCGGCGGGATGTAGACGAATGAACCGTCGGTGAAGACCGCGCTGTTCAAACACGCATGCTTGTTATCGCCCGCAGGCACAACGGAGCCCATATATTTTTTGATGAGCTCTGGGTGTTCTTGGATGGCCTCACTGATTGAACAGAAAATTACGCCTACGTCTTTTAATTTTTCTTTGAACGTCGTGGCGACGGATACGGAATCGAAGACAACATCCACGGCAACGGGGGTTCTGTTTTGTACGCCCGCGAGGATTTCTTGTTCGCGCAAGGGAATGCCAAGCTTTTCATAGGTTTCGAGTAGCTTTGGATCCACGTCTTCTAGGTTTTGCGGGCCGTCCTCCATTGATTTTGGGGCGGCGTAGTAATAGGCGTCTTGATAATTAATCGGCGGGAAGTCGACCTTGGCCCATGTTGGCTCCGGCATGGTTTCCCACAGGCGGAAGGCTTTCAAGCGCTTTTCCAGCATCCATTCGGGCTCGTCCTTTTTGGCGGAAATGAAGCGCACAATGTCTTCATTCAGGCCCTTTGGCGCCTTGTCCATTTCGATGTCGGTTACAAAACCGGCTTCGTATTTGCCCGCCATATCATTGACGGTTTGGATGGTTTCTTCGGAAATGCTGCTCATTATTGAACCGCTCCTTGTGTTTCGGGTGTTTCGGTTGTTTTAGAATTGGGTAGTTTGTAATCATCTCTGATCATGTCTGCAAGTGAAACGCTCTCTAAGGCGGCTTTTACCACAGAATTTACGGCGTCCCACCGCCCTTTTACCGGACAGCATGCGGCGTAGCCACAGCTTTCGGGGGAATTTTCGACGCAGGTAGCGAGCGTTACTGGCCCTTCTATGGCCCTAACGATTTGGGCGACATTGATATCCGCCGTGCCGCGCGCCAAAGAATAACCACCATTCACACCGCGAACAGAATTCACGACGCAGGATTTGGCGAGCAGTTTAAGCACCTTCGAAACCGTAGGCTCAGGCAGGCCGGTGGCCTCCGCCAAGCAATGGGCAGACATGAGCGCGTCCGATTTGGACATAGCGGCCAAAACGACAACGGAATAATCTGTGAGTTTCGAAAACTTAATCAATTTATTATCCTAAGCATTTGAGATTCAATCTCATTTACAAAGTGTACCAAAAACGTACACATTAAATGTCACTTCGGCAGATATATTTCAAGGATAAAATTCAATATTCGCTTATTTTCTTTTGGCTTAAGGCTCAATAGAAGGCTTCGGAAAATCTGGCGGTTATGCTATATTTTTATCGCAGGCATTCGCTCTGCTTCTCTCATTTTATATCAAAGGGCTTCGCCGCCATGAAACTTCGTCTTTATATACCTGTTTTTTCCATCACGCTTTTACTCAGCGCGGCTCTGCTGTTTTCGGTGCAGCCGTTATTTTCGAAGATGGTGCTGCCGCTGCTTGGGGGTACGCCGCAGGTTTGGAACACAGCGATGTTGTTTTTCCAGCTCTTGTTATTGGCGGGATATGCATATGCGCATGGGACGACGAAGTTATTGGGCGTTCGGACGCAGGCGATTTTGCATTTGGCGCTGCTGGCGGTTTTTGCGTTTGTGTTGCCGATTGCTATTCCTGATGGCTGGCATCCACCGGCGGGGGAAGACCCAACATTTTGGCAGCTGTCCCTGATGGCAGTTACGGTTGGTGGGCCGTTCTTTATATTATCCGGTAGCGCGCCGATGCTGCAGCGCTGGTTCTCAAACACAGATCATCCCGATGCGGGCAACCCGTACTTTTTATATGGAGCGAGTAATTTGGGCTCTATTGCG
Source organism: uncultured Alphaproteobacteria bacterium (assembly GCA_937128575.1). Classification (GTDB taxonomy): domain Bacteria; phylum Pseudomonadota; class Alphaproteobacteria; order Micavibrionales; family Micavibrionaceae; genus JAGRKE01. The sequence continues at coordinate 2,686 of CAKZMN010000245.1, forward strand.
GCGCTGCTTGCCTATCCGGTGGTTATTGAGCCTCTGATGAATTTGAGCGAGCAATCGCATAGTTGGACGATTGGGTATATTGCGCTGGGCGCGCTGACGGCGATTGCGGCGGCGTTTGTTTGGACGAACGCAAAAGACAGCAAGGCCAATGAACAAAAAGCCGCGAAAGACGATAAGAGCGCGGAAGTCATCACATGGGGGCGGCGCGGACAATGGCTGATGCTGGCCTTTATTCCCTCCTCGCTTATGCTTGGGGTGACGACTTATGTGACGACCGATATTGCGTCTGTGCCGCTGCTTTGGATTATTCCGCTGGCGCTGTATGTATCGACCTTCATTATTGTGTTTGCACGCACACCCATTATATCGAATGAGCGTGCGCAGATGATTTTGGCTTATTTGCTGATTGCGCTGCTGGTGCAGATGATCATGTTTAGCTCCCGCGAGATATTATTGATTCCGTTTCATATGGTGCTGTTTTTCTTTGCGGCGCTAGCTTGTCATTCCGAGCTTTCGGCGGCAAAGCCCCATGCACGGCATTTGACCGAATTTTATTTGGTGATGTCGATTGGCGGCGCGCTGGGCGGGGTGTTTAATGCGTTGATTGCGCCGAATCTGTTCATTATCCCGCTGGAATATGCGATCGCACTGGGCGGCGCGGCGTGTTTGCGCTTTGCAACGACCAAGCAAGATAAGCCGAATTTGTTCTACGTTAGCTGCGCGGTCCTCGCCGTTATTGCGACCTTTGTCGCGTTTAATGTGCCGGGGCAAATGGTGCGGACATTTATGGCGTTTATTGTTTTGGCTGGGCTTGCCCTGACGCTGGATAAGCGATGGTTATTTGGTTTGGCGGTTGCGGCGTGTCTATTAATTTATCCGCCGGGACATATTTGGGGGAAGTTTATTTTCACCGACCTTGTTCATCAGGATCGTAACTTTTTTGGGGTGGTGAAGGTTTTCGACACGACAGAAAATCAACGCATCTTGCTGCATGGGACAACCAATCACGGGACGCAGTCTTTGGAAGATGAGCATAAGATGGTTCCCCTATCCTATTACCATCATAATGGATCAATCGCCGATACGTTCCGCGCAATGGATGAGCGAAATGGCACACAAAAGGTTGCGGTTCTTGGCCTTGGTATTGGTGTGACGGCATGCTTGGGTGATGCAGATCGTCATGATTTTGATTTTTACGAAATTGATCCAGAAATTGTCGAGATTGCAGAGAATGAAGATTACTTTACCTTCCTATCCGATTGCGGCAGTCCGTATAAAATTATTTTGGGTGATGCCCGCCTAACGGTCGCGGATCAGCCGGACGCGCTTTATGATTATATGCTGGTGGATGTTTATAGCTCCGATAATATTCCGGTGCATTTAATCACGCGCGAGGCGATTGAGCTGTATTTACAAAAGCTGAAACCTGATGGGATTTTGGCGTTTAACATTTCCAATAGCTATCTGGATATTGAGCCAGTATTGGCGGAGGCATCAAAGGCGCTTGGGATTGATGGGTATTCACGCGTGTCTGAGGAAGGCACGATTGAAGGTACGGAGATTAAATATTACGCCGCGCATAGCTTTGCCTTTGCCCGCAACGATGCACAAAAGGCATTTTTGGAGCGCAATGGTTGGACACCTGCCATGCACAGAGACGGCGTTAAGTTATGGACGGATCAATATTCAAACATCATTAGCGTGATTGGCAATAAGACCGGATCCAAGCGTATGGTCGATATTTTGCGCGCCAAAGAGGCCAATGAAAAAAATGAGGAAACGGAGTGATATTAAGGGTTTCATAACCTTTACCCTATAGATTCATGATAACGGACAAACGGAAAAAGACAGGAAAACTGTTAAAGTTCAGGGTGTTAGATAAATAAAGGTGTTAAAATGGATGTCTCTTCAAAGTTAGAGTTTAATCAAAACAGCATTATCCCCGGTGTTTTGGAGGCCACGAAAGCCTTTGATGCGGAAACTGAGGTGAATGCAGGATTAAAGGCGACTATGGAGCAGCGCTTTGGCGAGCCCGAGGTTGCAACAGCCCCCGCCGCCACATTTGACGCCTAAACCAAAAAGCTCTATTTGGTCGCTGTGAAGCGAATATCGGGGTTTTTATCGACCGCATCGGTTAGATGCCAATCATTTCTCGCTAAAAATACAGGGTCGCCATCATGATCGTTGGCGATCGCGCTTCTGTTTGAATCTACGAATGCTTTTAACGTGGCAGGATCATCAGCACTAAGCCATCTAGCGGTATGGAGCTGCGTTGCCTCGAATTTAACAGGGATGTTGTATTCGGTGCGAATGCGGTCAATCAGCACATCAAATTGCAGCGAGCCCACCACGCCAACGATCCAATCTGGATCTAAGATGGGTTTGAATACGCGCGCTGCGCCCTCTTCCGCTATTTGCTCTAGGGCTTTGCCTAGATGTTTTGCCTTTAGCGGGTCTTCGGGGCGCGCGCGCTGCATTAATTCAGGGGCGAAGCTTGGGATATCGGTGAAGGTTAAGTTTTCCCCCTCCGTCAGGCTGTCGCCAATGCGCAGGCCGCCATAGTTCGGCAGGCCAATAATGTCGCCCGCGAAGGCTTCCTCGGCGCTGGCGCGGTCTTGAGCGAGGAATAATTGCGGTGAATGGATGACTTGGGTTTTACCGGAGCGCACATGTTTGAGCTTCATGCCCTTTTTAAACTGCCCCGAACAAATGCGCGCAAAGGCCATGCGATCGCGGTGTTTGGGGTCCATGTTGGCTTGGATTTTAAAGATGAAGGCCGTGACCTTTTTCTCATCTGGAATAATTTCACGTTGCTCCGTCATTTGCGGGCGGGGTGATGGAGAAAACTCAGCGATGCCACCGAGCAGTTCACGCACGCCGAAGTTATTCACCGCGGAGCCGAAATATACCGGCGTTAAATGCCCCTCTAAATAGGCTTGGCGATCAAACGGCTTACATAGGCCGCGCACCATTTCAACATCCTCGCGCAGCTTTGCGGCCTGTTCAGGCGGGAGAAGTTCATCAACCTTTGGATCATCAAGGCCGGAGCATTGAATGCTTTCCTGAAGCACCTCCCCCTTGGAGCGATCAAATAGAATGAGAGAGTCGTTGAGCAAATCATAACAGCCCTTAAAATCGCGGCCCATGCCGATGGGCCAACTGGCGGGGGTTACGTCTAGGGCTAGTTTTTGCTCCACCTCATCCAGCAGATCGAACGGGTCTTGGCCGTCCCTATCCATTTTATTGATGAAGGTGATGATGGGCATATCGCGCAGGCGGCAGACCTCGAATAATTTAAAGGTCTGGGTTTCAATACCCTTAGCACAATCCAGCACCATAATCGCGCTGTCCACGGCGGTAAGCACGCGGTAGGTATCTTCAGAGAAATCTTCGTGACCGGGGGTGTCGAGCAGATTAAAGGTCTTGCCCTTATTCTCAAACGTCATGACAGAGGATGCGACGGATATCCCGCGCTCCTGCTCCACCTTCATCCAGTCAGAGCGCGCGCGGCGGCGATCGCCCTTGGCCTTAACGGCGCCCGCCATCTCAATCGCGCCACCAAAAAGCAAAAGCTTTTCCGTCAGCGTCGTCTTACCCGCATCTGGGTGAGAGATGATGGCGAATGTGCGGCGATTTTCAATGGTGTCTGATAAACTCATGTGGCTGTTTTAGAGCGCAAGCGAGCATAGGTCAAAGGGAATATTACCTTAAAAAGTATCTTGGATTTTTTGACCGGCGTTTTCTAGGTCGTTACCGAAGCCTTCGAATGTGTTGGCGCAGGCGCTGATTGATAGGCTCATGGCGACTACGGATAAACAAAGTAAGATCTTTTTCATTGATATTGCTCCCAAGTGAATCGGTTTATTCTGCTTGAAACAGTGTGATGGTTTAGGCAAATATTTTCAATGGGGGATGTGAAGTGATTTAGAGGCTACAGATCTAAATCATAGCTATTCATCACTTCTACATTGTTGAAGCGATAGAGATTGAGCTGGCTTTTGGTTGGGGTTTCATCAAGCCCATCGGAAGCGAGATCAGATAGGAGGATTTTCTTGAATAGATTCTTATCCGCATCAAATGCGCTTTGTTGTAAGCATTGGCTGGCAAGGAATCCGGTGAAATATAATTTTTCAATACCCTGATCGACCAGAAAATCTTTGAACTTTGTTTCTCTGAACACGCTGATATTTTCTTTTGGCTGGATAAAATCCTTGGGGTGGATTTTCAATGTGGGTGCCATGTGCTCTTTAAATTTAACAGATGCAGGTGGATTTTGTATGGCAGCCGCAGAAAATGCGTCTTTTAAATTAACCCAGTCCATACACACCCAAATAACGGGCATTTTATCACGCGCGGCATCGGTAAAATCACCAATCGCTTTGGTAATTTTAGGGGAGCCGTTTGTATATGGCCCCTGCACATCGATGTTTATTAGCGCGGATTTCATGCTATTTTATACATCATTATGTCAAAAATAACAAGTTTTAGCGGTCTACAACTCAGGAGTTTCTAGAGGTAATCCATTTTGCTCTTTATACCTCTTAAGAGAAGTGGCCGCCCACCAAAGAGCACTTTTTGTTTTTTCAAACTTTCTAATATCCTTGGGGTGCCTATGGATGTCTTGCTCTTCAAGCTTCTTGAAACAATCATATGCTTCTTGTTCGCCTAACTCATAGGTTGCGTTGCCTCTTAAATTAAAAGCTCCCCTGAGATGTAAAAGCACAGATTTTGGATCATTTTTTTCTTCTGCAGAAAACCTTATAAACTTTAAATAACCCTTCATACGGCCTTTTTCATTAAACAAATCATTCAATGATATAGAATTTTTGACTTTTGACATTAGAACGTACTCCACGCATATTTTTAAAAAAGCACCTTACTTTAGCAAAGAGAGTTCTGTCAAATCATCTTCCCTTCGAAGGGGTTGTGTCGCTGGGGGTCTTCGATTTCTATGACCCATAGATCGGGGTCGCGCGCGATTGAGCGGGTGATGTATTCGTCGGCTTTTGCCTCTTCTACATTTTCCTCCCCCAAGGCATGGGTCCAACCGAGATTGCCATCTAGATCGCGCTGTTGAATAAGAAGCGTGCAGCCCTGCCCCAGACTGTTGAGTTTGAGCATGATAATGCCGGAGGCGTGGTTGCCCTTGTTCGTGATGTAATAAAAAATGCCGCGACCATTAAGCGGGCGCAGCGTGGCATCAACCAAGAGAGCGGTGGGAAGGCGCGCCTCTTCCATTATTGTTATTGCACGCGGGTTTCGTTGACCCATCGCTCCACGGTTAGGTGCGCATCGGCGATGGTGTCTTCAGGGTGGTGATAGCGATAAACGCGCTGCGCGGCCTGCATGGCGACGGCCTCTGGCTCATCGCTCATCCCCTTATAGGTGCGCATAACGGCGCCGTGACATTTGCAATCAACAGCCTGTTTAACGCCCTTTTGAATTGGTAGATTACAGGACATTGCTTACTTCTTTTTCTTAATTTTTTTGCCGTATAATTCTAGGCGGTGATCAACCAGATCATAGCCCAGATCTTTGGCGATTTTGACCTTCAGCTTTTCTAGCTCTTCATTTTGAAACTCAACAACCTTGCCAGTTTCAAGATCAATCAGGTGGTGATGGTGATCCCAATTTACTTCGTAGCGAGAATAACCCTCTTGGAATTCATGACGAATAACGAGGTCTAGCTCGTCCAAAAGGCTGAGGGTTCTGTAGACGGTGGCGATGCTGATGGAGGAATCTAAACCCTTGGCGCGTTCATATACATCTTCCACGGAAGGATGGTCTTCGGAGCTGCCTAGGACTTTTAAAATAACGCGGCGCTGGCCAGTCATTTTTAATCCTGCTTCTGCGCAGCGCGCTTCTAAATCGCCCATATTTTTACTCCCTTGAGAATTTTGTGCCTGTAACTTAAGGACGATAATAGAGCGCCTAAGCGTTTCTCGCAAGAGGCTGTTTATCGGAAGATTTTGAGGCGGGCTCTGGGCGTTGTGGGCGTTCGATTATGCGGTATGCGGGAATGGTGACAAAAACGCGCGTACCCTTGCCCGCGTCAGATTCCAGCCCCATTGTGCCATCGTGAAGCTCAATCATCGCCTTGGCGAGTGGCAGCCCCAGGCCGGTGCCCTGCACGCCAGAATTCTCAGGATTGTCAGATACCTGACCAAAGGGCTCCATAGCGCGCTTGATTTTTTCCTTCGGTATGCCGACACCTTCGTCGGTGATGGTGATTTGCATACGCCCATCATCCAGCATACCGACATCAGCGGATATCTTTCCGCGTTCATGCGAGAATTTTACTGCGTTGGTGATGAGGTTGATGAATATTTGGCGAATAAGGCGAGAATCCGCATAAATGTTTGGCAGATTGTCCGCGGCCTTAACCTGAATATCCAAATCAATGGCAAAAGCCTTGGAGGCCAGCATGCGTACAACAGATTGCAGCAGGTCATTTACGCCGACCTCGCTCTCATCCAACTCAATGCGGCCTGCCTCAATTTTAGACATGTCGAGGACTTCGTTGATAATCTCTAGCAAATGTTGCGCGCTGCTGTGAACATCGGTCATATATTCACTGTATTTATCGTGCCCCATGGGGCCAAAAGTTTCCTTCATCATCATCTCGGAAAAGCCAAGGATAGCGTTGAGGGGCGTGCGTAGTTCGTGGCTCATATTGGCGAGGAACGTTGATTTTGCGTGGTTGGCGGCATCGGCCTGCTCCTTGGCAAAACGTAGAGATTCTTCCATCTGCTTGCGCAGGGTAATGTCCATCATGGTTGTGACTTGGAAGCGACGTTTTTGACTGAGCTCAATGGTGGCAGTGGTGAATAATGTGTTGGCGACACTGCCGTTTTTCTTGATGATTTTTAGCTCGCCCGAACTACGCACGCCGGTGCGTATGAATTCTTCGTGATTTTGCTGCGCCAAGGGGCGCTCATCGGGGGTAACCAAGCTAATAACGTCGGCGTTTATAAGCTCATCCCTTGACCAGCCATAGGTGCGGATAAAACCTTCATTCACGCGGACAATGCGACCAGATTGGTCGGTCACCACGATGCCGATCTCACTCACGTCGAAAATGGAACTCATAAGCGAAATGGCGTCATCGCGCTCACGCTGCAGGATCGATTGATCGGCGACGTCTAATTGACCAATAACATCGAGAAGCTCTACCTCACCATCATCGTTTTTGATGGGACTGACGTAAAAGCCATGAACGCGGACGGTGCCAGGCACGCTGGGTAGCGCCTGAATTGTTACGGATATGCCCCTAGCGTAGCAAACCTCGAAAGATTGTTCGAAATGAGCGGCGTTTTCATGCCCCATAAAGTCGGTAATTTTATGCTCGAGTATTTGTTCGGCGTTGCGGTCAAAATATTTAAGTGCAATATCATTAGCATCGGCCACGATATATTCATCATTATCCGTTATTTTGACAACAAAACGCGGGATGGACATTTCTTTGAAATAGCGTTCGTACTGTTTTTGAATATCGTCTGTCATGAATATCGCTAACGGATTATCAGTCCCCGTGCTTGTTCACGAAGCGTTGCAGTGGGCTGATCTCCGTATATTCTAATATGCCCATATTATCATCTCTGACGTAGTCTTTTAGTTCGTCACTTAAGTTTTCGATCAATTCGTCTAAATTGTCGCCCGGCGCCGGTTCGGCGATGCAGGATATAACCTCGGGGAAAACGGGCATATTTGCGCCCTCCTCTTCCGCCAGAAAAGTGTTTATACGCTTGAGAGCGATAATGCCGCCCTTCATGTCCGATTGTTTAAGGGATAGCACAAATTCGTGCGAAGAAACTCTGTAGGCATCATCGAAGCTGCGCATACTTTTTTTGATCATTTCACTGACCAGAGCTATCGCTTCATCTGCGCCTTTTTTTATCTCATCAAAGTTATTGATTTTGAGTAGAGCAACGGAGAACGGCTTACCTTGGCGCGCCACGCGCTCCATCTCTTTGGCGTAGTCTTTTTCTAACATCGACTTGCTACGCAGGCCGGTTAAATCATCCAGTCCCGCGCCATCTGATCTGTGGTCTTTTTCTAGGCGGCGCACCTGAAGAGAGAACTCTTCAAACAGCGCCATTAATTTATGGAAGCCTTTATATTCAGGAACAGCTTGAGACTTTAAGGTCTCGTTAATTAGCGTGTCCGCTTGCGTGCTTAGCTCCGTATGAAGCTCGCTTAGGCGGCGAGCGACATCGCTATCTATATCTTGGTTTTCTTCGGCCTCTAGCCAGTCAATAAATGAAAGTGGCTTGGTGAATATCTGTTCACCGCTGGCGCTTTGCGGGTACATGATGCGGCGCACGAGTTGCATAAACCATTCGGTGTATTCATCCAAAATTGGCACAAGCGCGCTGAAGCGTTCATTTTGATCGTATTCGAGTGTCATGTAAGTCCAATATTTAAAACTAAATCATACTCTTACAGGGTACACCTAAATAGCGGCTATGTGGAATTTTTTTTGGATTATCTGCGCAGACGTTAAGCGGGCAGCCATTCTTTTTCCAACTCATCAAGCGTGCCGTTTTTGATGGCGGCGCGCACCTCGCGCATTAGGCGGTTAATCGTGGCGACATTGTGCTGGGCGATTAATTGCGGGCCGAGCAGTTCCTTGGCTTTTAGAAGGTGATGTAAATACGCCTTTGAAAAATCAGTTGAGGCCGCAACGCCGTTATCCGCATCGATTGGCGTTTTATCGTGACGGTATTTCGCATTCTTTAGATTGATGGTTTCACCGGGCGCGCCCTTTACGATAGCAACGCCGTGGCGGGCAAGGCGCGTGGGGATTACGCAATCAAAGGTATCAATGCCCATACGCACGAAGGTAAATACGTCTTTTACCTGGCCTATACCTAGAAAATGCACGGGGCGGTCGGGGTGGACGTGGTTCATGCTGTGCTGGGCGATGGCCTGCATTTCTTCATCTGTGCCACCGAGGCAGCCACCAATTGCGGTGCCAAAAAATGGACGATCTTTTGTGTATTCCGCAGAGTCGCGGCGCAGATCTTCATACACACCGCCCTGCACGATACCGTACATGGCCTGCGGGCCTGCACTGGCTAGATCATATGTGTTTTCAAAAGTTTGGAGGCAGCGGTCCCCCCAACGGATGCTCATATCCATTGATCTTGCGGTGTAGTCCTTATCCACGTGATAGGGAGTGCATTCATCGAACTGCATAAACAAATCCGCGCCTAATTTACGCTGAATTTCGACCGAGCTTTCGGGGGTTAATGTGATTTTACGGCCATCAACATAGGAGCGGAAGGTGCAGCCCTCTTCCGTGATTTCCATTAGGTTTTTATTCTCATGCTTGCCGGAATTTTTGCCTTTAATTTCATTGGCCATTGTCCCCTCGCCTAACGAAAAAACCTGAAAACCGCCGCTGTCGGTCAGCATGGGGCCGTTCCAGCCCATAAATTTATGAAGGCCACCCATTTCGGCGACCAAATCCGCGCCGGGTTGCAGCATCAGATGGTATGTGTTGGATAGGATAATGTCTGTTTTGGCCTCACGCATATGATTGGGAGACAGGTTTTTGATGGCAGCCTTCGTGCCGCAGAAAATGTAATTGGGCGTTTCGATTGTGCCGTGGGGCGTCTTAAGCAAGCCAAGGCGCGCGCCGGATTTTTCATCTCGGTGGGTTATTTCGAATTTAAATGCGGAATAATCCAAGGCGCTGCCCTTCTTTTTTATATTCATTAAAAAGCCCGCCGATATTGAAACGGCGGGCCCATTAAACTTTATTGCAGGCTAATTAAATTAAGCCGCTTTTGCTGCGATCGCTTTTTCAATCTGCGCTTTGTAGCCGCGGATTTTAGGATCCAGCTTTGTAATTGCTGTGTTGCTTACGAATTCATCAAAGCCACCTTTGTGCTCTAATGTACGCAAACCTGAGGTTGATACGCGCAATTTAATCCAACGATCCAAAGCTACGCTGTAAACGCTTGCTTCTTGTACGTTTGGTAGAAAACGACGACGTGTTCTGTTTAGGGCGTGGGAAACGTTGTTTCCGCTCATCGGGCCTTTACCGGTAATCATGCATCTGCGGCTCATATTGCCATTCCTTCTATTATTTAATGTTATTGTTTATCAATAGATGCGCGCAAAATAGTCGATTGTGGGTTTATAAGTCAAGTAATTAATCACAGCTTGCTATTACGCCTAACGCCCACCGCCCCATAGATAGGCGCAAGCCAGCACAACAACAAACAGCAATTGCGCCATTAGGTTGATGATTAGCGCGCGGCGCAGGTGTTTGTGATCGTTGCGCGCAGTGGCTTTCTCGGGGCCTACCCATGCGCCCTTAATCGCGCTACCAGATATATCCTGAAACGCGCCGCCGAGGGACAGATTTAATGACCACGCCAACACGGAAAGCGGTAAGCCCCCCTGCTCATAACTAGCGCGGTTTTTCATGCCCGTTAAAGAGGCCAGCCCCTTATGTAGTTTTGCGGTTGGGGCGAACATACTGGCGGCCAGCAGCATTCCCGCGCTAAATAATGATGGGACGATGCCCATGAGCTTTTCTAATGCATAGGGAATGGCGGCGAAGCCCTTGCTGAATCCATCCTTGCCGAAGCGCCACGTAAGTGCGGCCAGCGCGCTGTAGATAACGGCGCCGGGCAGGCCAGCGATAAGATACCAAAGAACAGGCGCAATCATTCCCTTGTCGTAAATGCGCGCAGCATAGCCCATGGCGCAGCGGGTTATGCTGAG
>CAKZMN010000246.1 GCA_937128575.1 uncultured Alphaproteobacteria bacterium
ACTTTTACATTGCTCACAACTTAAAAACTGGAAAGGCAAAGGTCTTTACAGATTATAATGCGGCGCTGGCCCATATCGAGGCTGGCCCCGAGCAGTGCGTTGTCAAGGCCGATGGCCTGGCCGCGGGTAAGGGCGTTATTATCGCGGAAAGTCACGAAGAAGCGATTGCGGCTGCGGAAGATATGCTGAGCGGTAATAGCTTTGGCGAGGCGGGCGCTGAGATCGTTATTGAAGAATTTCTCGATGGCGAAGAGCTGAGCTATTTCGCGCTGGCCGATGGTAAAACCATGATGCCCTTTACATCTGCGCAGGATCATAAGCGCGCTTTTGACGGTGACAAGGGCCCCAATACTGGCGGCATGGGCGCATACTCGCCCGCGCATATGATGACGCCGGAACTGGAAGAAAAAATCCTTAAGCGCTTGATTGAACCAACCATGGCGGCAATGGCGGCGGAGGGGTGTCCGTTTACGGGTGTTTTGTTCGCAGGCATTATGGTGGTTGATAATGAGCCGCTGCTCATTGAATATAATGCCCGTTTTGGCGACCCCGAATGTCAGGTGATGATGGCGCGTTTGCAGAGTGATTTGCTCCAAATTTTAGATGCTGCGGCGCAAGGGAGCCTTGCCGATTTAAATGAACCCGTTCGTTTTGGTGAAGACCCCGCGATGTGCGTCGTTATGGCGGCGAATGGCTATCCCGCGTCTTATGAGAAAAACACCGTGATTAAGGGCGTTGAAAATACGCTGGATGTTGAAGATTTAACGGTATTTCACGCCGGTACAGCGCGCAGTGCGTCTGGTGATTTGGTCAATGTTGGTGGCCGCGTTTTGGGCGTCACCGCCAGTGGTAAAGATTTACATGAAGCCCGCGGAAAATGTTATCGCGCGATCGACATCATTGAATGGCCCGATGGCTTTTGCCGCAGTGATATTGGCTGGCGCGCTCTTAAGGCGGCGGAAGAGGCGGGCTAAGTCTTTGATATTGCTTTAAAATCAAGCGATCCTTCTTTTCGTTCCCAAATTTATGGGGGTGGGGGTGGCTGCGTCCGATCAATAGGCGCATTTCGAGTGTTGTCAGCTTTAGATTTTATCAAATTCCGCGCTTGAGTTAAAGGAATAAATTCCTCTTTTGGTGTTATTATTTCGTGCGCTTTGATTTAAAGAAGCTGCGTAATATATCGCCGCATTCATTGGTGAGGATGTCATTTGTGACTTCTGGTTTGTGGTGGCAGGTGGGTTGGGTATAGAAGCGCGCGCCGTGCAGGACTCCGCCGCCTTTGGCGTCTGGCGCGCCGATGATTAATCTGCGGATGCGGGCGAAGCTGATTGCGGCGGCGCACATGGTGCAGGGCTCTAAGGTTACGTACAGATCATATTCTGGCAGGCGCTGCACGCCTAGCTTTTCACATTGCTGGCGTATGACGAGGATTTCTGCGTGGGCGCTGGGGTCGCTTAATTCTATGGTGCGGTTTCCCGCGGCGCTGACGACTTCGCCGGTTTCGCTATGTACCAACACTGCGCCGATGGGCACTTCGTCACGTGCGCTCGCGCGCTTTGCCTCTTCCAAAGCGGCGTTCATATATGTAAGGTCTGTTTTTACAAAGGATGCATCCATGAGCGCAGATAAGCATAAAGATAAGTACTCTACAAGTGAACGTATTGCGAAACGCATGGCGCGGGCGCTGCGCCGCTGGCGGACGGCCGGGGAAATGGCCCCGGTCAGCCTGACGCATATTGTCAGTGTCACTCCGGGAAATGCCGTTATTATACAGGGTGGTGATGTTGAATTATCCTGTAAGGTTGAGGGGCATCCGGGCCATGAAGTACTACTTGATATCCGCCCGGCCGATGGTGAACTGAAAACATATAACCTCGGGTCACTGAAAGGTGAGGGTGAGAAACCCTTTTCTCACTCTTTGCTTAAGGTCACAACAGCAACAAAGTACAGATTCCGTGCTGGTGATGCCT
>CAKZMN010000247.1 GCA_937128575.1 uncultured Alphaproteobacteria bacterium
CCAGCGGAAATAACCTACAAAATGTCAGTGCCTCTATTCCACTTGGTACATTCACCTGCGTGACCGGCGTATCTGGATCAGGTAAATCCAGCTTTACGATTGATACTTTATATAAGGCAGCCAGCCGCACATTGATGAAATCTCGTCAGGATCCCCTGCCCTACAAAGAAATTAAGGGCCTCGAATTTATTGATAAAATCATCGATATCGACCAGAGCCCTATTGGGCGCACCCCGCGCTCCAACCCCGCGACCTATACGGGCGCGTTTGGCCCTATCCGCGACTGGTTTGCTGGACTGCCTGAATCAAAGGCCAGAGGGTATAAGCCTGGGCGCTTTAGCTTCAATGTTAAGGGCGGCCGATGCGAGTCATGCCGCGGTGACGGCGTTATAAAAATCGAGATGCATTTCCTGCCTGATGTTTACGTGACGTGCGAGACCTGTAAGGGCAAGCGCTATAACCGCGAGACATTGGAAGTTAAGTATAAAGACAAATCCATCGCCGATATTTTGGATATGACCGTCGATGAGGCCGCTGATTTCTTTAAGGCTGTCCCGTCCATTCGCGACAAAATGGAAACGCTAAAGGCGGTTGGACTTACCTATATTAAGGTCGGGCAGCAAGCCACCACCCTATCCGGCGGTGAAGCGCAGCGCGTTAAGCTATCGAAGGAGCTATCGAAACGCTCCACCGGTAAGACGCTCTACATTCTTGATGAACCAACAACCGGTCTTCACTTCCATGACGTTAAAAAACTGATGGAGGTTCTTCATACCCTGGTTGATCAAGGCAATAGTGTTGTCGTGATTGAGCATAATTTGGACGTCATCAAAACCGCCGACCACATCATAGACATTGGCCCCGAGGGCGGTCATAAGGGCGGGCGCATCCTAGCCACCGGAACGCCAGAAGATATTGCGGCGGTAAAAGAGAGCTATACAGGTGAATATTTGAAACCGATTCTGGATGCAAAAAAGAAGTCAGAAGCAGCCTAGGTATAGCCATAATAAAAATCTAATTCTTTGATATTAAACACTTATTTTTCAAAAGTTTGTTAATTATTAAAAATGTGTTAATATCTGTTCATACAAAAAATAAGAAACGAATTTAGATTTTAACGGTAATGGAGAATATCTATGGCGGATGTCGCTGAAACAGCAAAAGGTGCGCTTAGTACCACCTTTAATGTAGCAAAAAAATTTGCAATCCCTGTTATCGCTGGCATTGCGATTTTTAGTGGTGTAGCACTGATAGACGGCGGTTCATCAACCATGGCGGCGCTTTCACAGTCAGGCGAGGCTGTCACATTATCAAATGCATTTAATGTTCCAGCAGAAGGGCTAAAAGAAGCAGCTGTTCATTTGTCCGATGCAGCGAGCTGGAGCGCAGAGCAACTTGCCCAAATTTCTGCACCAACAACTAGCTAATTTTCCAGCTAATCTGATCATTGCCTAACCCCATCGGTAGAGGGATAACTTCCTGATCACCGATTTTAAGCGCCTCAAGTTTTTGTGGCGCTTTTTCTATTGTGAAAGTTTCCGTTGGAATGTCTAAACCATAGAAATTGGGGCCATTTAGGCATAGGAAGTTTTTAAACGCTTCCACGCCCTGCTCGCTTCCCAGATCAATACCCGCTTCTTCGAACCCTTGTGCGTATAATTGCGGGGCGATGCCGCCGGTGTAACATCCCGCCGCGCATCCGCATTCTGTCATTTTTGTTGTGTGCGGCGCGCTGTCGGTTCCGGCGAAGAACTTTGTGTTTGATGCATTTGTTGCAGCGGCGCGCAAGGCGGCGCGGTCTTCGCCGAATTTAAGCAGCGGCAAACAATAGAGATGATATTTCAAACCCTGTAGCAAATCCCCAACAGTATAGAGCAAATGTTGCGGCGTGATGGTGGCGCCGACGGTGTCCGGAGCGGCGGATATAAAGTCGACGGCAACCTTGGTGGTCACGTGCTCTCCCACAATTTTTAGATCAGTAAAGGCATCAAGAATATGCGGCAAGCGCTCCTTGTAGAAATGCTCTTCCGCGTTGCTTTCGCGGGCGAAATATTCAGACGCCTCCATGCCGTGTTCTTCCCCATGAATACACAGAACAACGCCCGCATCGCGCATGGCTTCGAACACGCCATTTTCAATGAACTCCATAAATGGATAGCCAAATTCCGCGCCCGTTGTGCCGTGGGGCGGATAATATTTACAGGCGCGCAGCAAACCAGATTTTGCGCCCTCTTCAATCATTTTTGCGGTTGTGTCCTGCGTTAGATATAGAGGCACAATGAAATCATCAAACTTATATCCGCCTGCGGCCTTAATGGCCTCGCTGTAATATTCTATGCTTGTATATGGCAGGCCATCAGCCTTAAAAACCTTGCCCACGGGCGGCTTCGTATTGGGCATGGCCAGCACACCCGCGCAGCCCATTTTAAGCGCATCATCAATTAATGGCCCCAGCATTTCATCCTGACGTAAATGCGTATGAAGGTCGTACCATTTGGGAAGTTCTAAGCGCATTTTATTCCTAACATTTTTCCCATTGCGGAATGGGACCGATTATCTTCTCTAGTCTCTGTACTTCACCGCCTAGCTGCTCGTCAAGCCAATCCCGTTCAAAATCGCTCATACTCAACATGGGGGCATCTGGTTTTTCTTTGCCAAAAAATAAGGTCTTAAGGCCAGCATGCTTAGTAAGATTTATGACACTATATAGTTTTCTATCTCTCAAATATTCACATGTTTTTTGCCCAATACCGGCAAGCGTTTTATTATTAGACTTTGTACTAACATTTATTCTCTCATTTAACCCTTCTGGCACGGGCATATACTCAACCTCAAGAAGGCTACAGAGTTTTCGTACAAATTCATCACGATTATTTTCGAGTTCCTCTTGGAAAATGAAATGTATTTTTTTATTAGGAAAAACTTCAAGCCAGCGCTCAATATGATAGGCGTAGCGGCTACTATTTATTATTTGCGGCTCTTGTTCGCAGGCCTGAATCAAATCACCAGAGACCAAACCATAGCGCGCATAATGACGGTACAAAGAATAGGAGCGCGGCACCGGTTTTCGCAAAGGACAAATCAGCGTCACGTTATTACCGAACATTTCCTTCACGCGCCGCGGGGCATCAGCATGATCGAATGATGTTGTTGTGACCTCTGCTATTAAATCGTGATGGCTCTTAAGGTCGAAATGAGATTTGTAAAATTCTGCGCCGCGTGAGCTATGGCGATCAAAAAAGAAAACCTCTTTAACTTTGGATGGCAGGCACACATCACCGCGATGACGACAATAAGCATCTAACCATGTTGTTCCGGCGCGTTGCGGACCCATGAACAAAATGAATGGTTTGTTAAAAACGTTATTGATCAAGGTGTAATCTTCTACAATTTTAAATACACATGCATTCAAACGATAATACATTATGCGTGTATAAAAAAGCATAAGATTAAGAAAAGCCATATAAAGACTGAGGCTTTTTCTCTTATACTGTTTTGATAGATTGCTCTCGCATTAATCATTCGATTTTTATATGAATCCGCTTTTTATTTTATTCACCTTACTTATTTTTTACGCCGCGCCTGCGCAGGCGCAAAATGTGTTAAAGGCAGAGCAAGAGCTCTATAAAATTCCAGTTGGCGAGCGTATTCACCCAGAGCTGCAGGCAGATGGCTTAGCAAGCCGCGGTTTTATTTATAAACCTAGACTAAATATAACTGGCGCATATGACAGCAATGTACGCGGCCTGAAAAACCAAGATGATTCTGATTACAGTCTTTCGGTGAAACCTGAGCTATATCTACAGAAAAAATATAACGCTCATATTTTGAATGGATTTTTTGGTGCCGAGCTTAAACGATTTGCAAAGTTGGATGATGAAAATCAAACCAATATCAAAAGCTACCTGCGCGGGCTTTTTGATATCAATAGTCGGTGGTCAATTCCGGCGCATCTATCCTACAGCTCTCAGGCGCGAAGTCGTGACTTGCCGCAGAGCCAGGCGATCTCGCAATCACCAGAAAGCGTGCAAAATGTAGAGGGCAGCCTTGGGATCACGCGGCGTTTTAATCGCCTATCCGTTTCGGCCATTTCCAAGGTTAATGACATCACCCATGGTGACGGCAACGCACTTATTGGCGGCGCGCCGATTATCTATAGCGATCAAGACAGGAAAGTTTTTTCAGGGGCGCTGCGCACGCGTTATGAATTCTTGCGCGGCTCAGATGGCGCGCCGGAGCACGTCGCCTTTTTCGACTTAAAATATGAAGATCAAAATTATGAGAAGAATGATTTTGTGGCAGGCACGTTTTCTGGACTGTCTGGTGACAATAAACGCATGGGCATTTTTGGCGGGTTTGAGACGAAATATAAGGGCATCTTATTTGCCAATATAGGGGCCGGCTTCACCAGCGTTGATTTCAACGATAGCGGCCTTGAAGATACCGACCTATTCACCTTAAACAGTGAGGTGTCATATATGATCACCCCCAAAACCAATTTGAGCTTTGATGCTTACAGGCAGATTAATCAGAATAATGATTTCATTCAGGGCTTTAAAGATAGCGGCTTTGCGCTCGGCATAGATTACGAAGCGCGGCACAATTTATATTTAGGCGCCAAGGCCGGATACGGTCTTTATGATTTCATTGGCAACAGCCGCGAGGATGATAATTATACAAGCAATTTAACGCTTCGATATTTGAACAGCCACAAATTAGAAACGCATTTGGGCTACAAATATTTCAAACGCAATAGTTCCGATCAGGCGCAGGATTATGATCGCCATACTATATTGCTGAGCCTGATCGGAAAGCTTTAGGTCAGAGCATTAATCTGCGCTGCGATGTCTGCGCCAACGGATATATATCCGGCCTGATCCAGATGTAGTTCATCCACCGCCACTGTCGCACCAGCGGCCGAAACATGATGCGCATTACTGTAATAGCTATTGATCTCAGCCTGCGCGGCTTGGATGGCGCTCCAATTGCCCGGCGGGCTAGATGGTTCATCATGCAGCCCCACAACGATATTGGGCACGCTCACATATTCATCAAAAAGCTGGAGAAGTTTTACAAGCTCGCTCCGATATTGGAACTGTGAAATTCCTGCATTGGCTGCATCTTTTTCGCCCTGCCACCATGTGCGACTAAACGGCGTCCCATGAAGTGCGCCAATCATTTGCATCAGCACAGCCTGATAAGCGGGGCCGTTTAATTTGCGCTCCCCCACTACGCCTAAATTCCATGATAGCCAGCGGAAGTTGCCAGTATTATCGACCAGACCCGTATCGCCGCGATCAATATGCATGACGGCGACATCCTTATCTGGCTGCGCAGCGGCGATGGCATCGATCTCTACACCGCCGGAGGAGAACACACCATTTTGTGTGAAGTTAGAAAATAGCGCGCCGCCGCCATTACTGCTTGATGGATCTTGGTATGAACTATCCAGCGCGCCGTCCTTGGTGATGATTTGCATGCGCGCCAAATTTGTATAAATGGCAGGTAATGGGGCCGTGGCTTGCGGGCCCAATGAATTTGATTGCCCCATTTTGAAATGCACGAGGCGGTCACTGTCGTAGCTATAGCTAATGCCAAAATCATTATGCCGCCCCAGCGCCTTAATGCTGTAATTCGGCAATCGTTTATTGAAGAATTGGAAGGCACTGATGGGGCGCACAAATGATTGGCTGCCCACATAGTTTTGCCCAACGCCCAGCCCAACAGGAACGCCCGCGGGCACATCGATATCTTCGATCTCATACATAATAATGCCGTTAATCGCGATCACCACATCGTCCTGACGACCAGATAAAATGATGCTCGCCTCCCCCTGCCCCAACAAATAATCATTGGCCGCAAACACATAGGACTGCACGGTGTTATCGCGCTCCACGACTAGTTGCAGATTAGAGTTGCTGAGGTAGTGCAGGAAAATATAGTTGGTGTTATCGAGCTGCAAATTAAAAAGCTTCTGCGTTGATGCGGGTGCGCCTGTGTCATCGAACTTCATATAGAACGTCCATTCATCAAATTTCATTCCGGCAGGTGCGACGCTCTGCGCGGATGGGTTTGATAAATCGACCAGCGGCATAGGCAGCGTAGAATTACCGCCAAACCCCAGACCAAGGCTGGGGCGCGTTATTAGGTTATTACTCATGGGGATCTCTTTCGGTTCATATGCCTAAACGTAAAAACCCCCTTTCACTTCAAAGAAAGGAGGCTCTAGATAGACCGGTTGCGTTTTGTTGATTGCAACATAACAAAAAACTAAGAACAAATCAAGAACATATATTTACGGGATACCCAATAACGATCGCCGCGTTAGGAACTGGAATATAAATAACGGCAGGATGAATAAGATATAATGACTGAAGAAAAATGAATGCACACCGCCCGGCCACGGTCCCAGCACAAGGAAGATGGCGTTCCACATAATTAAGAATGAAAATGGGTTATCCCTATAGTCCGCATAGCGCGCCTGCAATAAGGCCAACAACCAGCCGGTAATCAGGCCGCCAATCAAAACGCCAAACCAGCCAAAATTTGTGTACCATTGCGCAAAGCCATAAACCGGCCAGCCACCAGAACCC
>CAKZMN010000248.1 GCA_937128575.1 uncultured Alphaproteobacteria bacterium
AGTGACTGTACCATTATGCCGCCTTCTTTTCTTTAATGGTGTCTGCGAAACGCTCGAACAGATAATAGCTATCTTCTGGGCCGGGTGATGCTTCTGGGTGATATTGCACAGAGAATACGGGCTTGCCTTCAACCTTTAAGCCTTCGTTGGATCCATCGAATAAGCTAACGTGGGATTGAACAACGCCGCTGGGGAGGCTGTTTTCTAAAACTTCGAAGCCATGATTTTGTGAGGTGATCTCAACCTTGCCTGTCGTCAAATCTTTAACCGGTTGATTGCCGCCTCTGTGACCCAAATGCATCTTTCGCGTCTTCGCGCCAAGCGCGAGAGCCAGTAATTGATGCCCAAGGCAGATACCAAAAATGGGCAAATCTTTCTCAAGTAATGTTTTGATCATCGGCACCGCATATTCCCCTGTCGCCTCTGGGTCACCAGGGCCATTAGATAGGAAAACACCATCGGGATTGTGCGATAAAATATCTTCTGCGCTGGCGCTTGCGGGTACAACGGTGACATCAAATCCGGCCGTTGCAAGGCAGCGCAATATGTTGCGCTTCGCACCAAAATCCACCGCCACAACTTTATGAACAGGAGCATCTTGCGTGCCGTAGCCCCCTTCAATATTCCAGCATGTCTCGTTCCAGTTATAGCTCTGGGTGCACGAAACATCTTTGGCTAAATCCATACCCTCTAGTCCGGGCCAGTCTGCCGCTTGCTTGTGTAGGGCGTCTAAATCAAACTCACCATTTGCGTTGTGAGTAATAACCGCATTGGGCGCGCCATTATCACGAATGTGACGGGTCAGTGCGCGCGTATCAATATCGCTAATGCCCGGTAAATCATAACTTTTAAGCCATTCATCAAACGGCTTCATGGATCGCCAGTTGGATGGCGCGGTGATATCTTCGCGAACAATCAAACCGCGCGCGGCAGGATTGGTTGTTTCCATGTCTTCGTCATTTGTACCGACATTCCCAATATGCGGAAACGTGAAGGTGATGATCTGACCCGCATAACTGGGGTCGGTCAAAACTTCTTGGTAGCCTGTCATGGATGTGTTGAAACAAATTTCGCCGACGGTTGTCGATTCGGCGCCGAAGCCCTTTCCCCAAATTATTGTTTTATCTGCAAAAACAATAACAGCCGTTGCATTTTGGGGGCGTTTTATATTAGTAAAGTCGGTCATTAATGTTAGTCTCTCTAGCAAGGTGTCGCTAGAGATAGGTTTAATAACCAAATTTGTTTAAAAAGGGAAGTAAAAACGTGGAAAAAAGAGAAGAATTCACAGCAAGTTTAAAAGAAGCTGTTAAAAGCCAGAATAAAATAGCCACGTCAACTATACGCCTAATGCTGGCTGCGCTTAAAGACAGAGACATAACAGCGCGCGGACAGGGCAAGTCTGAAGGCGTCGATGAAACGGAAATTCTATCCATGCTGCAATCCATGATTAAGCAGCGCAGAGAATCAATTAAAATGTACACAGAGGCCGGGCGCGATGAACTGGCAAAGCAAGAGCAAGATGAAATTGTAGTGATTGAATCTTTCCTGCCCCAGCAGCTTGGTGAAGATCAGGTGGCAGCAGAGATCGAAACCATCATGGCGGAAGTAAATGCTGAGGGCATTAAAGATATGGGTAAGGTAATGGGCGTGCTGAAATCACGCTTTGCGGGACAAATGGATATGGGTAAAGCCAGCGGTCTGGTAAAACAAAAACTAGCTTAATCGCGGGTTATTTTGATTTTGAAGAAAGACGGCTAAGTAAGCTTTTGAAGTTCTTTTTAACTGCGCACCAAGAAACACTGCTCTGAGAAGATGTGCCATATTCGATAACTTTGATCTTACAATCTTTCTTAAAGATGCTAGGCATTTTTTCATCGTCTCCGTGTGTGAATATGGTGCGTGAGTAATTCTGAGTACTAATGTACCAAATTTCATTACAATCGCGCAAATTTCTAGAGCGGGTTGCGCTTTGTGTCAATGAGATTAATATTACCAAATTACAATTTTGTTATGAGTACGCTTAAATGATCATCCCCCCTCGATTTCTAGATGAAATTCGAAATAGATTGTCGCTCTCCGATATGATCGGTAAGCGCATCAAGGTCACGCG
>CAKZMN010000249.1 GCA_937128575.1 uncultured Alphaproteobacteria bacterium
CCCGTTTCGCGATGTGCCCTTGTCGCCTGTATCGCCCGGCCTCTGCAAGCGCCGAGTTACCCGCACGCACCCGCGCCTGCGCCCATACATGCTGCGCACGCAGCAATCCTTCACTGCACCGCAGAAAAACGCCGCGCCGAAACACCTGCTCCGGTTGCTCTTGTCCCGCGAAGGCAATAGCATCCGCACCAAGGGAGAAACGCATGTCCGATATCCGGCTTTCATTCAAGGAAATGTGCGAACGGTTCGACGTAACCCCCCGCACCTTGCGCTACTACGAATATATCGAGCTGTTGCAGCCCGAACGCGAGGGCCGCGCCCGCTTCTATGGCCCGCGCGAGGTCGAACGGATGATCCACATTCTGCGTGGCCGCAAATGGGGGTTTCAGCTTGAAGGCATCCGCCAATGGCTGCTGATCTACGAGGAAGACGGCTATCATGCCCGCAAGGCTTGGGTGCGCTCGGCCAGCAACCAGCTTGAAGTGCTGCGCAGTCAGCTCGAAGACCTCAAGGATGCGATCGAAACCCTTGAACAATCACGCGCCAATACCGCCAGCCTGATGCCGCAGCACGCCGATTTTTCCGACTGGCCCAACAGCCGCGACTGGCTGGCGCATCTGGATCAGGCAGAGCAGGGGCGGCGGCTTGCGCTTCAGCGGCCTTCGCGTTCTCTTCTTCCTCAATTTTGCGTAATTCTTCCAGCTCTTTATCGCGGCTAGATTGATCGCTCTCTTTTTTCGCTTCTTCTTGTTTCTTCTTGCTCTCAATTGTGTGGCGCTTGGGCAAGGATGACTGTGTTTGACCGCCAGATTGCTTGGCAAGCTCTAGCGCGCGCGCTCTTGCATCACGTTCTTGCGTTGTAAGGCGCGTTTCTTCAGGGGCGCCCTCATCTTGAGAAGCACTTCTTTTTCTGCGCACTTCAACGGCAACGCCGCGGTTGCTGCGCGTGGTGGCGGGCGCTGCACGCGCTGCACCAGAAGATCCACCAATATTGAGGCTTAGCGTACCCTTACCAGAAAGCCCTAGGGTTTTCTTAGCGGGTTTTTTCTCGCTTTTCTCTTCTGTCTTTTCTTCTTTTTTGTCTTTTGCTTCAGTCATTAAATCTGCCAAACATGTTAAAGTGCATTAGGTATACACCAGCCAAGGGCTGACGTACAATTTTTGTTTGAAATAAGTCGATTACAGCGCGGGTCAAACAACGTCGCGCACGATGGATGGTTTGAAAATGTCACGAGGGATGGATCGCCGCCCAACATATGAGCGAGGTTTGCGTTCAGATCGATAATCGTTTCTGTGTGTTGCAAATCCAAAATTGATCCTTCCCTCGGGTAAACACTTACTCTGTTCCTGTGGCGGCTTGCGGCGCTTCATCTTCCGCAGGCGCTTCAGGCGCAGTAGCCTCAGCCGTTGCAGCTTCATCAGCTTCAGCTTCGCCTTCAGTCTCTGCAGCTGCTGCCGCTTCTTCTTCAGCTTTCGCCGCTGCTGCATCTTCTTCCGCGAACCAGTGCTCGCGCGCTTTCATGATGATGATGTTCGCTTCGCGATCTTTGATCTCTTCTACGCCCAAAATCTCAACCAGCTCGTCTGTCGCCAAATCAGCAAGATCATCGCGCGTCTTAACGCCCGCTTCACCCAACTTAAGAACCTGAGCAGGAAGCAAACCTTCAAGCGTTGCAAGGTCGTCATTAACGCCAAGCTTGTCTTGAGCCGTTTTGAATTCCTGAGCCTTAACTTCAAGGAAGTTAATCGCACGGTTTTGAAGCTCGATAGATACTTCTTCTTCAAAGCCTTCAATCTCGTTTAGCTCTTCAATCGGTGTTTCAACAATTTCTTCAACTGTCGTAAATCCTTCAACAACCAATAGATGCGCAATCACGTCATCAACATCCATCGCTTCCATAAACAGGCTGGAGCGTGTGTTGAATTCTTCTGCGCGGCGCTCTGACTCTTCCGCTTCGGTCATAATGTCAATATCCCAACCAGAAAGCATAGAGGCCAAACGCACGTTCTGACCACGACGACCAATCGCAAGACTTAGCTGCTCATCGGGAACAACAACGTCCATGCGCTTATTCGCTTCGTCCAAAACAACCTTGGCAACCGCCGCAGGCTGAAGGGCGTTTACGATGAAACTACCAATATCTTCAGACCATGGAATAATGTCGATTTTCTCGCCTTGAAGCTCGTTCACGATGGTTTGAACACGTGAGCCGCGCATACCAACACACGCGCCAACCGGGTCAATTGAACTGTCTTTAGATTGAACAGCAATCTTCGCGCGGCTACCGGCGTCGCGGGCAACAGCTTTGATTTCAATGATACCGTCATAAATTTCTGGCACTTCTTGTGTGAACAATTTCGCCATGAATTCTGGGTGTGAGCGAGATAGGAAGATTTGCGGTCCACGCTGCTCTTCACGTACTTCATAAATAATGGCGCGCACGCGCTCACCATTTTTAAGGTGCTCGCGAGGAATTCCCTCATCACGACGAAGAAGACCTTCGGCGCGGCCCTGAATATCAATTGTGGCATTGCCGTATTCAACGCGCTTCACAACGCCGTTAATCACTTCACCAACTTTATCTTTATATTCTTCATACTGACGCGCGCGCTCGGCTTCGCGTACTTTTTGCATGATAACCTGCTTGGCTGTTTGGGCGGCGATGCGACCAAAATCTAGCGGGGGCAATTCATCAATAAGGAACTCACCTGGCGTTGCGCTCTTTGTAATGCGCAAGGCTTGCGCCAAGGTTAGCTGAGCCACTTCATTTTCAATCTCTGCGCCTTCGGCCATAACTTCGCGGTAACGCTTAAGCTCAATCTCGCCGCTTGTGCGGTCAATCTTGGCGCGGATGTCATGGTCGTGCCCATATTTGGAACGTCCAGCCTTTTGAATGGCTTCCTCCATGGCTTCGATCACGATATCGCGATCAATATTTTTCTCTCTAGCAACGGTGTCAGCGACCTGTAGTAATTCCATTGTAATATTCCTCTTCTTTATAAATTCGCTGTTTTCTT
This sequence comes from uncultured Alphaproteobacteria bacterium, assembly GCA_937128575.1. GTDB lineage: Bacteria > Pseudomonadota > Alphaproteobacteria > Micavibrionales > Micavibrionaceae > JAGRKE01. The sequence goes on from CAKZMN010000249.1 coordinate 3,019, forward strand.
AATTAAATCGTCTGTTAAAACCAATTTGGCTTTGGTCAGGCTGTCAAATTCAACCTCGGCCTCGCCCTGATCGGTGTCTATCGTGATGATGCCGTCTTTAATGCCGGTCACAATGCCGCGGAATTTCTTCTGGCCATTCTCGTTGGGCATTGAAATCTCTAGCTTCACATCAAAATCTTTATATTTTTCAAAATCGCTTAAACGCGTCAGTGGGCGGTCAATACCGGGGGAGCTAACTTCCAAACGGTATGCGCCATTAATTGGGTCTTCCACATCAAATACGGCGGACAGGGCGCGCGATAGCTTCGCACAATCATCAACGCCCAAACGGCCCGTGGCTGGATCTTCGGCCATAACCTGAACATTCTGTGATCCGCCTTCACCAACAATCTTTACATGAACAAGCTCCAGCGCCATATCGGTTGCGACAGGGCGGGCTATATCAATAATTTTACTCTCTAGCGGTGTAAATCTCATAATGTCTTTCTCGTTTTCACAATGCAAAAAGGGCGGGCTTTTTTATAAAGCCCACCAATAACACTATTTAGCGATATTGGGATATTGCGTTATATATAAGGAATGCTGCAGCGCTTGGCAAGTTTTAAATTGAAGGTGGGCCTTCAATATATCCAACTAAATTTTTTTCTGGTAATCGCTTGGCCAGCGAATTACACATCTCGGAAATAAGCGCGGCATCCTCTGGGTATTCTATGACCACCTTATCTTTAACTGTTTGCAAAGATGCTGTTGTTCCGCGAAATGAATCTAGCGCTTCATTAAACGAACGTGTTAAGTCCAAAACAGTATATGTATGCCCCGGTGCATTTGGATTAACTGCTTTTAAAGCGCGCGCCTTCTTTTGCAACAGCCACGATTTGATCGAGTATTTGGCGTCCGTTACCGCAATTCTATCTCTGAGGTCACTCATGTTTTACGTATATCAAAATGCCTGAGTGCTTTACAAGGTTTTATCAAAAACCATGTAGTGCATTTCGCTGGCGCCTTTTGCGCCTTTTGTTGCATATTTATTATCAATCCACCAATCGGGGCGCTGTTTCCAGTTATCGCCATTGCCCGCCGCCCAATCAAAGGCCTTGTGGGCTTCGGTGTGTTCAACAATCCATTCCGCCAAATACGGCACATCCGTTGATGAAACAAGCTGTCCGCCGGGTTTTAAAACGCGTGCAAATTGATCCAGGTTCTGCGGCTTAATAATGCGGCGTTTATGATGGCGCGCCTTGTGCCATGGATCGGGGTTTAGAATATAAATTTTATCAAGGCACTGATCTTCTAGGGCTTCCACCACCAGCATCGCATCATCCATATAAACACGGATGTTATCCTGGGGCAGGGCACTATCCTCGCCTAAATCACGCAGGAAACTGGCCATGCCATTGATAAATGGCTCCACACCAATCAGGCCGCTATCCGGGTTTTGCCGCGCCAGTTCCAGAAAATGCTCGCCCGTGCCAAACCCGATTTCTAAAATATTGTGATCATGGGACTTTGCGAAAACATCCTTAATCCGAAGCGTCGAAGACAGCTCTTCATCAGACAGGCAAAGTTTAGGCAGAAGCGTATCTAAAGCTTCTGCCCGTGAAGTATTTAAACGCTTGCCTGTGCGGCGCCCGTAAAAACGCTTGGCGTTATATTTATCCGATGATTTTTCGGAGGTCATCCACCAAATCCAGCTTTTCCCAAGAGAAACCGCCATCCGCTTCAGGCTCACGGCCAAAGTGGCCATAGGCCGCGGTGCGCTGATAGATCGGCTTGTTCAGGTCCAGATGGGTGCGAATGCCGCGCGGGGTCAAATCAATGACCTTTGGAATTGCCGCTTCGATTGCTGCGGCTTCGACCTTGCCGGTCTGATGCGTGTCGACATAGATCGACAATGGCTTGGCCACACCGATCGCATAGGACAATTGCACCGTGCAACGCGACGCCAACCCTGCTGCAACTACGTTTTTCGCAAGGTAGCGCGCGACATATGCGGCAGAACGATCAACCTTGGTCGGGTCTTTACCTGAAAACGCACCGCCACCATGTGGTGCAGCACCACCATAGGTATCAACAATGATCTTACGACCCGTCAGGCCCGCATCACCATCAGGACCACCAATAACAAAACGGCCCGTTGGGTTAATATAGATCTCGTCTTCCGACGGCATCCAACCTTCTGGCAGAACCGCTTCGACATACGGCAGTACAAGCGAACGAACGTCAGCCTGGCTCAGGCCATCAGCATGCTGGGTGGATACCACGACCGAGGTCGCGCCAACCGGCTTGCCATCAACATAACGAAGCGTAACCTGGCTTTTTGCATCCGGGCCGAATTCGGCAGATTTACCAGAATGACGATCTTCGGCCATTTTGCGCAAGATACGATGCGAGAACTGGATCGGTGCTGGCATCAGCTCGTCCGTCTCGTTGCAGGCATACCCAAACATGATGCCTTGATCGCCAGCACCTAGGTCTTTTTCGCCGGCAGAATCAACACCCTGGGCGATGTCCGCCGATTGCTCGTGAACGTGGCATTCGACTTCGGCAGTTTTCCAATGGAAACCTTCCTGTTCATAACCGATGGCACGAATAGCTTCGCGCGCTTTTTCGATCATGACATCCTTGGAAACGCTTTCTGGACCGCGTACTTCGCCAGCCAAAACCACGCGGTTGGTGGTGGCAAGGGTTTCGACAGCAACACGTGAATCTTCGTCGGCCGCCAAAAATGCGTCAACGATAGAATCGGAAATGCGGTCACAAACCTTGTCTGGATGACCTTCAGAAACGGATTCGCTGGTAAAAAGATATTCGGAAAGAGACATTCAAACCTTCTCCGGTGAAAAAGGAGTTCCAAAAACTGGACCGGAGGGCATCGATACAAGCCTGCATCAATTGCGCCCACTTAGCCTTTTTTGCGTGGTGGCAAGCGGTCCAAATCCGTCCACGTATCCTTACGAGCATATCACCCGAACAGAGGTTTTGCCCCAATGACATTTGGGGGTCAAGAAAGATCGACGCATAAACGTAACGCGCCAAGTGCATTTCAACCACCAATTAGCGCTAAAAATGAAAAAAGCGCACCCGGCCCAAGGTCACAGATGCGCTTTTTAACATTATAAATCAAAAGGCTTTCTATTTAGTGCCTTCGGCATTAGCAACAATAATGCCCATCGATTTAACCAATTCGAAAACACGTTTACGCTGGGTCGGATCAGTGATCCGATAATAGGCACGCACCAGTTCAAGTGTTTCGCGACGGTTCATCGGATCATTATCGAACGGATCCGGGCTTTCCGACATTTCGCGGCGTTCATGAACGGATTTCGATGAAATCTCGTCCGGCATATCGTCAAAGAAGAACGAAACCGGCACTTCCAAAACACGTGCCAAATCATACAGACGCGATGCGCCTACACGGTTTGCGCCGCGCTCATATTTCTGAACCTGCTGAAAGGTCAGACCAATAGCCTCGCCAAGCTTTTCCTGGCTCATACCCAAAAGGGTACGGCGCAGGCGAATACGTGCGCCAACGTGAATATCAACAGGGTTCGGCTTACCATTGGCGGTCCGGCCTCGACCTCTACCACGGGTATTTTTTACCATCGTGCTTTCATCCTTAGGCGACATTTTGTGTTGTCCTTCTCTCACTCCGACCTACCCGCTCTTTTTGTTGATGGGACAATCAGTGAGCGGTTTGGTGCTTCACACAGCCGCTTTAAGGGATTTGAAAAACCTACTATACCCCAAAACGAGAA
>CAKZMN010000250.1 GCA_937128575.1 uncultured Alphaproteobacteria bacterium
GCCTCGACAATTTTTGCGCCCAATGGGAATTGCTGTCTTATCCTCAGCCTGTCGAAGGGCCTCGATGAAATCGACAGCGAAGTCCAAGCCATCGGGTTCGTCATCATCCAGTCCGAGATCATTGACACCACCCAGCCCGATGCTGAGGAAAACCGCATCATAATCTCCGCGTAACTCACTCAGCGTGAAATCGCGGCCCATACTGTTTTCGTGGCGCACCTCAACGCCGCCGATGGAAAGGATGTAGTCCACTTCCTCCTGGGCAAAGCCATCCACCGTCTTATAGGTGGCAATCCCATATTCGTTCAGTCCACCCGGCTTTGGCTTGGCTTCGAAAATCACCACATCATGGCCTGCCGCCACAAGGGCCGCATCGGCAATACGCACGCCATGATGCAGTTCGTATTTATCCTTGATCCCGCGCAAGATCGACACAGTATCGGCAACGCTCGGCTCAGCCACAAAGACTTGCTGAAAACGACGCGCGAGCGCGGCATCTTTTTCGATATATTTACGATATTCATCAAGCGTTGTCGCGCCGACCATGCGCAGCTCCCCGCGCGCCAAGGCAGGTTTGAGCATATTACCGGCGTCCATAGAGCCCTCGGCCTTGCCTGCACCAACGAGTGTATGAAGCTCATCAAGGAAAAGTACGATTTCTCCAGAGGCTGTACGTATTTCATCAAGTACGGCTTTAAGGCGCTCTTCAAACTCCCCTCGAAATTTAGCGCCAGCCAGGAGCGCGCCAAGATCAAGCGACATTAAGCGCTTATCTTTTAGGCTTTCCGGCACATCGCCATTCACGATGCGCTGTGCTAATCCTTCAATGATGGCGGTTTTACCCACGCCTGGCTCCCCGATAAGCACGGGGTTGTTCTTTGTACGGCGCGAGAGAACCTGCACCGCGCGGCGAATTTCTTCCTCGCGACCGATAATGGGGTCAAGCTTGCCCTTGCGGGCAGCCTCGGTCAGATCGTGCGCATATTTATTTAAGGCATCAAATTGATCTTCTGCGTTGGCGCTGTCGGCGGTGCGCCCCTTGCGCATATCATTTATAGCTTTGTTCATGCGCGTATCATCAACGCCGCAGCTCTCTATATAGCCAGATATATCTACCTTTTTGGCCATGATCATGGCTTGTAAAAAGCGCTCAACAGTTACAAACTTGTCGCCTGATTTTTCTGCCAATATCAATGCGTTATCAGCCATTTTTACTAAATCGGATGAAAGGCGCGTTTGCCCGGCGCCGCTGCCACGTACGGCAGGGAATTTTGCGATGGCTTGTTCTAAATCACGCTTTAGCTTAACTGGGTCGCCGCCCGCCGCACTCACCAGCTTTGCAGCCACACTGGGGGAATCATCCAGCATAGTTTTCAGCAAATGCTCGGGCTCTAACGATTGGTGATCGTTACGCATAGCAAGGGTTTGCGCCTCTTGCAGGAATGTTTTTGTTTTTTCGGTAAATTTATCAAAGTTCATAACAATGATATTAGCGTCATATTGCCAAAAATCAAACACAGAAAAGGCGGCCAAAGCCGCCCTAACGTAATTTATAATTTATTGACTATTATGCTTCGGAGAGTTGAGCCGTACGTGTCGCATCGTCAGCATTAACTTCACCGCCTAAGATACTGGATGGCAAGGCCAATTCGGCGTCACCGTCTTTAGCTTTAGCTGGCGCAGTTTCTTTTGTGTTGCCCGCGTCATCTGCCTTGGCTTTTTGCTCAGGCTGCGCTTGAGCGCTTTGCTCGCGAGGTTTATTTTCCTCAACCCAGCTATTAATGATGCGTTGATAATGCTCAGCATGCTGCATGTAGCTCTCAGCAAGGATCATGTCGCCTGCGGCCGAACAATCCTTTGAAAGTGTTAAGTATTTTTCAAATACTTGATGCGCTGTACCTCTGATGCGTACATCTGGGCCATTGCTGTCATAGACCTGTGAGCGCTTTTGACCGCTATTGTTACCGCGGCGACCGCCATTGTTGTTGCCTCTACCGCCCCTTTGGCGCCGTGAAGATGTTCCGTGTCTCATCAAATCTATTCCGTTTTTTATTAATTAATTCAAGCCATACATACACGTACACCATACATGATTCTTTTACGTATGGCTACTCTTTCAATCATCCTGATGATTGGTCAAACACAAGATGTAGGGGGTTATAGCTTCCCCAAAACTGTATTTAGCGTTCCGTGTGTTGAGCAACTACAAGCTACAAGCATCGACATCGCATGATCAACAACCCATGCAACAAAAAAGTTACTTATCCCCACTATAGATTTCCACAACCCGCGGCTGGCCTGCTAAATCGTGGTGTACGTGTTTGACGCGAATCCTAGATTCTTCCGCGAGTCGCACCACACTGGCCTCTTGATCAAAGCCGATCTCAAAAAAGGCTCTTCCACCAACATTTAACAGCGAAGAAAGTTCAGAAAAAATTTGACGATAGGCATCCAAACCATCATTTCCACCATCCAAAGCCAGAATCGGATCGTGATTCTGCACCTCTTTTGACAGTGTTTTGATGATTTGATTCGCAATATAGGGTGGATTCGAGACGATTAGATCGAATTTTTGATCGATTCCCCGCCCCCAATCTCCGGTTTTAAAGCTAGATCTGTCAGCCACATTGTTTGATATAGCGTTTTTTTGCGCGGTTTTGATGGCCTCTGGCGATTTATCGATACCGACGCCACTGGCCTCGTCCCACTCAGAAAGCAGTGAAATCAAAATGCAGCCAGAGCCGGCCCCAAGGTCTAAAATCGTTTTAGGCGGCGTTTCTGGCGCGGGATATGCTTTTAGCGCCGCCTCAATTAAGGTTTCTGTATCGGGGCGTGGATCGAGCGTATCTGGTGATATTTCGAAGTTTAGCCCCCAAAATTCACGCTGACCATATATGCGCGACAAGGGCTCGCCTGCTATGCGGCGCTGCATGTCTCCCTCTATGAGCTTTAGAGGCTCCGGCGCGACCACTCGGTCTCCATCCGCGATTATATCACTCCAACTGATTTGAGCTCTGGTCTCTAGGATAATGCGCGCCTCCAGATCAGGTACATCTATGTGTGCGCCTTCGAGTTGCGCGATAATGTGGGAATAAAGCTGCGAGAGCTGCATCGACCTAGCTTTCGAGGTCAGCGAGCGCAGCGGCTTGGTCTTCTGCGCTTAGGGCGTCTACGATTTCATCTAAAGCTGAGCCGCCGAGAACTTGCTCTAGCTTTTGTAGCGTTAGGCCAATGCGGTGGTCAGTTACGCGCCCTTGCGGGAAGTTATAGGTACGAATGCGGTCAGAGCGGTCACCCGTTCCAACCTGTGATTTACGATCGGCAGAGCGTTCGTCCGCTAGCTTTTGACGTTGCAGGTCGTAAATGCGCGTCCTTAGAACCGTCATCGCTTTTGCGCGGTTTTTATGTTGAGAGCGCTCTTCCTGCATTTCTACAACCACACCGGTGGGAATGTGAGTCATGCGCACGGCGCTGTCGGTGGTGTTTACGTGCTGCCCGCCGGCGCCCTGAGATTTATAGGTGTCGATTTTTAGATCTGCAGGATTGATCTCTACATCAACCTCCTCGGCCTCCGCTAATACGGCGACAGTGGCGGCAGATGTGTGAATACGCCCGCCAGATTCGGTTTTGGGGACGCGCTGCACGCGGTGCGCGCCGGATTCGAACTTGAGGCGTGCAAACACGTTCTTGCCCTTTACCTCAGCCACAATTTCTTTATAGCCACCAACTCCAATCCGATTTGAACTTAGAATTTCTAATTTCCATTTTTTATTTTCGGCAAAATGCGAATACATACGGAAAAGATCAGCTGCAAACAAGGCTGCTTCGTCACCCCCTGTGCCCGCTCTGATT
>CAKZMN010000251.1 GCA_937128575.1 uncultured Alphaproteobacteria bacterium
CACCTTTAGGCTTTGGTCCGCGTAGGGCCATTTTTTCTAGACTTTGTATGTTTTGTTTATCTTTTGACACGTACAGGCTGTGTTTTAATAGCGATAGAAAGGCGGCAGGCGCTAAATTCTCTAAACAAACTTGGTTTATGAGGGCAAAAAAGCTGCCTATTTGTGTCTGCGCTAAATTTTGCCCACCTGAATCGTCTAGCTCAATGCCCCATCTTCGGCATGTCATGGCTACGCGCCGCGCTAGATTGCGATTAGGCGTAATGAGCGCAGCGGTTTTGTTTGGGTCCTCTAATGTCTCGCGCATTAGGACTGCTATTAATTTTGCCTCTTCATGTTCGTCATCACATTCAAACCAATTCAAATTTTTCATTGCGGCCGTGAAGGTCTCTTTTGTACTTTGGCCTTGCGCTAAATTTGTCCAGCTGCTGGTTGTTTTTGCGGGGCGCATTAATTCGTGGGCTAAAATGCGTCGCGCATGTGATTCAGTCTGACTTGGGCACTGTGGCCATGGCTGTACGTGTTCATGTTCTAGCCCAATTCGCTCCAATAATTGTTTAAAGCCGTATTGGGGATGGGTTTCCTCTAATGCGCTCCAGCTTTCTTTATCGATACTTTCATCGAATCCAGGCAGAACGATTTTCCCTTGGGGTAGATTCGCAATTACGGATAGAAGACCAGCGACGGCGGGGATTGATCCGGTTGTACCTGCGGCGATGACTGGTTTTTGCGGCGGTGTATTTTGCCAATATTTGCTGAGTCCTAAGATTAGTTGATTTCTACGGTCGGCGACATCAATTAAATTTTGTTCCTTCAAAATTTTAGGCCAGCTCTCGCTGAGGATTTCCAAAAACTTTAATGTGATTTGCCAATGATTGGCGAATTCTTCAGGAACTATATCTTTAAGCGCGCCGAGTTCTAAGTTCTCAGTATAGACCTGATCCATGAATTGTCCTAAAGCCTGGGCAAGGAATAATGCGTGGTGAAATCCTTGTGTAAACGTGTCTGCGCTGTCAATTAGGCGGGCTAATAATATTTGTCGTTTTAATGGATTTATACCGGCTGGTAGGTTTAGTAATTCTTCTAAGTCGTCTTGACTTGCCATGGAAATTGAAAGTTCTTCTTCGTCTATATCCCCTATGGCTTGTAGGTTTGGTAGAATAAGAGGCTTGCCTTCGCTTACATTTAAAAAGGCATTCTGCATTACGCGACATGCGCGGCGCGTGGGTAGTAAAATGGTTGTGTCGGCTAATTGTTCTTGGTTGTCGCTATGCTCGTCGAATAATTGCCGCGCCAAGGTTTTAGCAAAGGGCAGACCAGCTGGTATGTTATACACTGAGTTTTTTACGCTCATGAGCGGCCTTTAAGTGCTTCATCTACGGCATTTAAATCATCTGGCGTGCTTATATGATACCAGTTCGCGTCATGCACAAGGCCATAGAGGCGTCCTTCATTTTCGGCTTTATCCATGAGTTTTAGGTAAGAAAAGCTGCCCTCTGGCGCGTTATCAAAGATACCTGCGCGATTTATGCGTATGCTGGTGAACATATATTCACCGCTTTGATCTTTTGATCGTATTGCCCGGCCTTCATGGTCTAAGTCGTAATCTCCAACGCCCTTGGTTAGCTTCATGTTCTGGGTGGGTTGCAACAGCATCAGGATATCCATTTTTTGTGGATTCCACATACCGATCAGTCTGTTTAATGCGGTTTCATGCGCGCCGTTTGTCCATAGGCCGTCACCGCTTAAGACGAAGAAGTCTTCGTCATTAAAGTGAGATATTGCCTTTTTTATACCA
>CAKZMN010000252.1 GCA_937128575.1 uncultured Alphaproteobacteria bacterium
ATCGACTTTGATGCAGTACTTCTGGATATTAAAATGCCCGGAATAGACGGTCATCAGACACTTGCTGAGATTAAAAAGCTGATGGTTGCACGCCGTTAAAGCGTAGGCGCTTAGTAGGGCTGGAAATTGATTTCAGTGACGCAAATCGCGCTATACATTTGTATGGTTTTCTTTTTAAACATCAAAATTTGATCGCAGCTAGATGCACCTTCAATGGGAACATATTCCTCCGCGCCGCCTTCGGTCGCGATGGGCATTGATCCAGTTTCAAATGATTTGGTTTTCAGCGTCGCTCTAGTTTTATCCTTCGATATACGAATATTTTCGATCGTAATTTCATTTTCGTAAGAATCGACAGAGTTAGTGCCCTTGGCAATACTCTCAATGAACTCTGCCTTTTTAAGCTTTATGTCTGCTTCTTGCGCCGGATAGCCAGGAATATTGTACTTCATAGTACTCTTGAATCGTGCATTTTTATGTAGATGCTTCTCCAAATAATCCTGAATTTCTTCGGGGCTAAGATCGACACTTTTACCAGAGGTAATCTCCGTTGTTTCGTGCACAAATTCGGTAATGTTGGCTTCAGTAAGCTGCGCGTGCGCAACGCCTGCTAATAAGCAAACAGCTGAAAATAAAACTAAAAATGCTAAATTCGTTCGCGTATTAAGGCCCATAAACCCATTCACTGTAAAAATTCCCCAACTATTATTATGAATGACAAAAGTGAATGGAACCCTAACATCATAAAAAAGCTCATTATTTTTGCACAATGCCATTATAGCGTTGTATTTCAAGGGTTTCAGAGTTGAATGTCTAGGCCGATATCCAATGCCTTTACGCTGTGAGTAAGGGCGCCAATTGAAATATAATCAACGCCCGTTTCCGCGATGGCTCTTACGGTTTCAAGGGTAACTCCACCAGAGGCCTCTGTGGTTATTTTATGCTCAGAGGCTTTAATCATTTTGACGGCCTTTTCCAAGGTGTTCGTATCCATATTATCCAGCATGACAATATGCGCATGTCCAGAAGCTAATACTTCTTCTAGCTGCTCTAATGTATCAACTTCAATTTCAATTTTTAGCGTGTGTCCCGCAATCAGCGCGACTTGTTGCAGTGCTTGGTCTATGCCGCCCGCAACCGCAATGTGATTATCTTTGATCAGTATGGCGTCATCTAGGCCAAATCTGTGATTGGATCCACCGCCAACGCTAACTGCATATTTCTGAAAAGCGCGCAGGCCAGGGAGGGTTTTGCGCGTGTCACAAACCTCTGCACCAGTCCCTGTAATTTCATCAGTAAAAATACGCGTCATTGTCGCTATTCCCGACATGTGAGACATGAAATTTAACGCCACGCGCTCTGCTGTAAGTAAGCTGCGCGCTGGCCCTTCAATCTCGGCAATGATATCGCCCGCTTTGATGTCATCGCCATCCTCCGCCATCACACTCATATCAAAATCAAGATCGGTCAACGAAAACGCCGACAACGCCACAATCAACCCCGCCAAGCGCCCATCTTCTCGCGTCCGAATAGTCCCCTTCGCCCCCGCCCCCGCAGGGATCAGCACGTTAGAGGTAATATCAAACCCATGCCCAAGATCTTC
>CAKZMN010000253.1 GCA_937128575.1 uncultured Alphaproteobacteria bacterium
GCGTGCGCGTGCCCCACAGTGCCGCGCTCAAGGGCCATTCCGATGCCGATGTCGGCCTCCACACCATCACTGACGCCCTGCTGGGGGCGATTGCAGAGGGCGATATCGGTCGCCACTTCCCACCGAGCGACCCCCAATGGAAGGGCGCTGCAAGCCATATCTTCCTTGCTCATGCCTGCGCACTTGCCCGCTCAAGAGGCTATGACATAAGCAATATCGACTGCACGCTCATCTGCGAACAGCCCAAAATAGGCCCGCACGCCGACGCAATGCAAGCCGAGCTATCCCGCATTATGGAGCTGGATGCATCCCGTATTTCCGTAAAAGCGACAACCTCAGAGCGCCTTGGCTTCACAGGGCGCGAAGAAGGCATCGCAGCGCAGGCTATCGCAACCATAAAATTACCTATAGAATAGCCCGATGTTCATAAGCCCAGACGACCTTAAAATTATAAAAACTCTCAATTTAAAATCACCCTACGTATGGTGCGCAACATGGTTTGGCTTCGGCTTTTTCAGGCCTGCCCCCGGCACATGGGGCTCTCTAGCCTCAATCCCCCCTGCCCTTATTTTATTTTCGTTTTTAGGAATTTGGGGGCTGCTGCTCGGTATTACCGTGATAACCGTCATAGGATTTTGGGCATCCGATAAATTTGATCACGCCACAGGCGGTCACGACAATAAAATGATTGTCATCGATGAAGCCGCCGGACAATGGATAACATTGTTGCCGGTACTTTACTTCACCGGACTAAACCCATTCATGGTGCTTTTTGCATTTATCATGTTTCGGTTCTTCGACATCTTAAAACCATGGCCCATCTCGTGGTTCGATAAATCACTAAAGGGACCGATCAGCGTCATGGGTGATGACATTGTCGCAGGCCTAATTGGCGCCGCCCTCTTAACAGGAATAATATTCTATGCCGGACTTGGCTAAACAATTAAGCGCTGCGCTGCTGGATAAAAACATGAAGCTAGCCGCGGCGGAGAGCTGCACTGGCGGGCTAGTCGCATCAAAAATCACGGCGCTCAGCGGCGCATCAAACATATTCGAGCGCGGATTCGTTACCTATTCTAACGAGGCCAAAATCGATCTACTCGGCGTTAATCCAAAGACTTTAATCGATTACGGCGCCGTCAGCGCGGAAACAGCCCACGAAATGGCCATAGGCGCCATTGCAAACAGCCGCGCCGACATCGCCGTATCAATCACCGGCATTGCAGGCCCAGGCGGCGAGAGCAAAGACAAGCCCGTGGGATTGGTTCACTTTGGATACGCCCTTAAAAACGGCGCCGCCGGAAGCATGGAACAGCTTTTCACAGGCAATCGAACAGAGATACAAGAGCGCGCCGCAAACGCCGCCCTTCAACATTTAATCAATATGCTGGATCATCAATCATGAGCGAAAAAATAACCTTTGTTTCCGCATCGGATCATAATTACTACCCCATGCTGCGTGAATGGGTGCATTCCGTGCGCCGCTTCCCGGAGAGCAAAGACATGGATATCTGCATTCTCGATGCAGGCATGACCAAGGATCAAATCGAAGCGCTGCGCCCGCACGTGACAAAAATCATTCAGCCCGAATGGCCTAAGAAAATACCCGCACGCCGCATTAAAGGCCGTGAATATTATAAAGCCTGTGTGTGTCGCCCGTTTCTGATGGATTATTTCCCGGGCTATGATCTGTATTTCTGGATGGACGCCGACACTTGGGTGCAGGACTGGCGCGGCGTTGAACGCTTCATTGAGGGCGGCAGACGCAAGAAAATCACACTCACATCACAATCCGACCGCGCCTACCCCAAGGGCATGCGGGTCAAATGGCTGGGCTCTTGGCCATTCAAGGCGCGCAGCTTTTACTTCTCCAATGCGCGCAAGGCCTTTGGCATCAAAACCGCAAAAGAAATCTTCCCCTATCACGTTGTTCTGGCCGGTGCATTTTGCATGCATAAAGACGCGCCGCACTGGAATAAATGGCAGGAGCTTATTATCAAGGCGCTAGAAAAAGGGAAAGTATTTACCGCGGAGCAATTAACGTTAGGCATCATGACGCATCTTGAAAAAGGATACCCGGCGGAGGTTCTGCCCGCCTATCTACATTGGCTGTGTGAATTTAAACCGCTATGGGATAGTGAAAAACAAATCTTCGTAGAACCCTATATTCCACATGAACCCATCGGAATTTTGCACCTATCCGGATTTGATGAAATACGGGTAAATCGCGCCGCCACAACGGACTTTGAAACGACAGCAGGCGGTAAAATTGATTATACCTACCGCTACCCGTATTTTAATGGAGAAACAAACGAAGAGGTAAACACCCTCCCCACCAAGCCTTAAGACACGTACAGCGCGTTCGCTCGATCTTCAAAAGCCTTGACCATTTTATCGACAGCCTTAGAAAAGAAAACTTCGATAAGGCTCTGGAAAAAGCTATTTTTAAACTCAAAATCTACATAGAAATCAATCGTGCATGACCCATTTGGCCCGGGGATGAACCGCCAATGGTTCGAAAGATATTTCATTGGCCCGGACAAATATTCAACATGAATGTGATCAGGTGAATTTAAAGTAACCTTAGAACCAAAAGTCTCCCGCGCCATTTTATAACCAATAACTAAATCAGCATAAAACACATCTAACCCCTTGGCATTTTTCTCACGCTTTGTGATGCGGCTGCCGATGCACCACGGCAAAAATTCAGGGTATTTTTCAACCTGCGCGACAAGAGCAAATAACTGCTCCGGCGTATAGGGAAGCGTGCGTTGTTCAGCGTGGGTGGGCATTTAAATTACTCTGCGGCCAGCTTGGTCAGCTTTTCCTGACGCGCGGCCTTTAGCTTGGCAAAATCATCGCCCGCATGATGGGATGAACGCGTTAGCGGACTGGCGGACACCATAAGGAAACCTTTATTCTTCGCCATGCGCGTTAGCTTTTCAAATTCCTCTGGCGTGACCCAACGATCAACCGGCGCATGCTTTGGCGTTGGCTGTAGGTACTGACCAATTGTAATGAAATCAATATCCGCGGCGCGCATATCATCCATCACCTGCCCCACTTCTTCGGTGGTTTCACCCAAACCAACCATCAGGCCGGATTTGGTAAATTGCATCGGATCGCGCTCTTTTACGCGCTTAAGACCACTAAGAGAGCGGAAATAACGCGCGCCAGGGCGAATAGTCGGATATAAACGCGGTACAGTTTCCATGTTGTGATTATAAACATCAGGGCGGGCATCAATGACCGTATCCCAATCTTCCATATTGCCGCGGAAATCACCGGGCAGAATTTCAACCGTTGTGCCGGGGCTCTTCATACGAATGGCCTGAATGGTCTTTACAAAGTGATCCGCCCCGCCATCGGACAAATCATCACGATCAACGGAGGTCACAACAACATGCTTCAAACCCATTTGCCTCACAGCCACAGCCACCCGCAGGGGTTCTAACTTATCAAGCTCGTCCGGCTTACCGGTCGCAACATTACAAAATGCACAGGCCCGCGTGCAGACCTCCCCCATAATCATGAAGGTGGCGTGCTTCTGCTGCCAACATTCACCAATATTCGGGCACCCCGCCTCTTCACAAACGGTGGTCAGCTTTTGCTTTTTAACAATCTCTTTGGTTTCCAAATACCCCTTACCCTGCGGCGCTTTTACACGAATCCAATCAGGCTTCCGACCAGCAGGGCGATCAGGATTTTTTTGTTTCTCGGGGTGGCGCTTGGCCTTGTCTAACAGCTTTGGATTATAGGTCATAACTTATATCTGAATTCATACGTCAAATTATTGGGTAGCACAATATAAATAGGTGTCACACGGCATTTTACAAATAAAAAACTTGCAGAGAAAAAATAAATATGCAAAATAAAACACTCAACACACTGAGTAAAAAAAATGCCTAAGACACCAAAGAAATCAAAAAGAATAAAAGCCTTAGAACGCAAACTAGAAAATTGCCTTAAAGACATGTTCGCCTGCGTCGTTGGCCCAGCCGTTGGCCAAACCAGAGGTTTTGGTCATGGCGTTCAAAATGAAGACACCTTCAAAATAGCGCAAAAACTGGCTGTGCAAGAATTTGCTACGGCAGGCGTCTTTAAAGAAGGCCAGTGCGAATTGGTTCCAATCAACGAAGATGGTAGACTAAAGGGCGCTTTTTTGAAAATTGACCTAAGCCCATTTATTCAAGACGAAGAAATAACTCGCATAATCCACGCTGGGCATAAATACGTACATGAATATTATCACTCAGGTGGAAACAAGGCGCGTGTATTAAGCACCATTGCCGATCTTAAAAATGAATAACCTTACCATAGGCATCAAGCACGCTTTCATGCATCATCTCTGATAATGTCGGGTGCGGGAAGATGGTATGCATCAATTCTGCCTCCGTGGTCTCCAGCGTCTTGGCGATGCTGTAGCCCTGGATCAGCTCCGTCACTTCGGCGCCGACCATATGGGCGCC
>CAKZMN010000254.1 GCA_937128575.1 uncultured Alphaproteobacteria bacterium
TTCCTTGCTTACGTAGGTAAACTACGCCGCGCTCGTCATGCCTAGCGCATAAGAAAAAGCGAAATGATTAGTTATAGCTCTAGCTGAGGTCTTGGCTGCGGGTTTTGGCGGCGATGATGGCGGCGTTCATTATTTTTTGTAGATCACCATTCATTAGAATCTCAAGCGCGGCGGCGGTTGTTCCGCCGGGGCTGGTGACGTTTTGACGCAAGGTTTCGGCGGTGGTGTTTGGTTCGGCTTCTGCCAGTGCCGCCGCGCCGATTATGGTTTGACGCGCCAGGGTTTCAGAGAGCTGGGACGATAATCCGGCTTCGGTTCCGGCGGCGCTTAACGCTTCGATAAGGTGGAAAACATAGGCGGGGCCACTGCCGGAGACGGCGGTGACGGCGTCGAGGAGCGCCTCGTCCTGCACCCATTCGATTAGTCCGGTGCGCGCCAATAATTCATGGGCGGTTTGTTTTTGCTGGGGCGTTACATTGGTGTTGGCTACGGCGACGCTCATCCCCTTGCCGATGGCGGCGGGGGTGTTGGGCATGGCGCGAATGACGGGTTGGTTGACGCTTAGATAATATGCGAAGCGCGATAGTGATTGTCCGGCGGCGATGGATAGGATGAGCGCGCCGCTGTTTATGTGTGGCTTTAGCTGCGCGCAGACATCTTCCATGATTTGCGGTTTTACGGCCATGACGATGATGTCTGATTTTTTGATGAATTCAGATAGGTCATCGGCGCTGGCGGCGTGGGTGATTTTTTTGCTCAGGCTGTCGGGTAGGGCGCCGGGTTCAAGGGCGCCAAATTCGTAAGTGGGGAATGCGTTTAACCAGCCCTCCAGAAGCGCGCTGCCCATTTTGCCGCAGCCCGCCAATGTTATGCGCATGGTTTTGCTCATGATTTATGCTTCGCCGGATGTGTCCATCAGGGCCAGAGATAATGTTTGATCATTGGCCACTGTGGTGGTGCATAGGAAGTGGAAGATGGATTGATAACGCTCGCACTGTGCCAAGGAGATGTCCACGAGGTCTTCGATTGTCTCACTGCTATCTTCACGGTTTAGACCGCGAAGAAGGCTGGTTTGGCGGAAGGTTGGCGTGCTTGTTTCCTTGGGGATGTCGAAGTGACCCATCCATAGATTTTCGTTGAGTTGCATCAGGATGTCGGCCGCGTTTTTCATGTTTTGCGGCGTTACAACCATGTCATATTGCACACATAATTGCAGGGCGTTTAGATCATCTTGCCAGATAAAGAACAGGCGGTAATCACATGATTTTCCAGTGATTTGTACCGTTAGTTCATCGTCATTCATGCGATTGAATACCCAGTTGTGAGAGGCGAGCACGTCTTCAACGCAGTCGAGTGGGTTTGCTCTTTCTTCGAAGGCTTCAATCTGTAATCCCATTAGTCTCTCACTTTGGTTTTGGTGTGGTTTATGTCTTAATTTTGGCTAGCTTTTTTTCTAGCGCTTCAATTTTTTTATTCTGCTCTTCTTGTTGCACTCTGGCCTCTATGACCATGGCTTCTACGCGCTCTAAATCTTCGCGCGGTACCAAATCCATGCGCGCGGCAATGTCTTCGATATGTGTTTTTACTTCTTCTCTGACTTGCTTTTGCAGTCCGCTAAATACATTGACTGCACCACCGGCAACGCGGGCGACATCGTCTAAGATTTTGTCTTTGCTGGACATGCTTTTTTGCTCTGTAATTATGGGGCTGAGTCAGTAACATGAGGGTAGCTGGTCTTTCAACTGGAATCTTCTAAATTTCATCTAAATGGGGGCTATCGCTGTGGGCAACATCTTGGGGGCGTGGTTTAACATGTTTTCACGCAGTAATTTTTAAGAGATCATCATCGTCATGGATTTAACTTTTCCCAATATCGATCCCGTTGCTTTCTCGTTAGGGCCGCTTTCAATTCGTTGGTATGCGCTGGCCTATTTGGCAGGGTTCCTGCTTGGCTGGCGCTATGCGCTGTCGCTGGCGGGGTTTGATAAGGATGTTCGCCCAAGCCGCGAAGACGTGGATGATTTTCTGCCGTGGGCGATCCTTGGGGTGGTGCTTGGTGGGCGCATTGGATATGTGCTGTTTTACCAGTTTGATTTATACGTGCAGTACCCGCTAGAGGCGCTGAAGGTTTGGAATGGCGGGATGTCGTTTCATGGCGGCGCGCTGGGCGTTATTGCGGCGCTGATTATCTATCCGTTAGTGAGGAAGTTTAACCAGTTCCGTTTGGCGGATATGGTGTGCGCGGCGGTGCCGATTGGTTTGTTCTTTGGCCGCATTGCGAATTTTGTAAATGGTGAATTATTTGGCCGTGCATCGGACGCGCCGTGGGCCATGGTTTTTCCCGGCGGTGGACCAGAGGCGCGCCATCCTAGCCAGCTATATGAAGCGGCGCTTGAGGGTGGAGTTTTGTTTGTGATTTTATTTGCGCTGATCCGTATGCAGGCGGTGCGCGATCGCCCGGGGATTGTGGCTGGCGCGTTTTTGGTGGGGTATGGTTTGTTCCGTGGTTTTGTGGAGCTATACCGCGAGCCGGATGCGCATATTGGTTTCGTGTTTGAATATTTCTCAATGGGGCAATTATTGAGCGCGCCGATGATCTTGGCCGGTTTGGGCATGATTGGTGCGGCGATGATGGGCTGGACGGTTAAGCGCAGCGCATGAGCACGGCATTAGAGGGCATTATTAAGCGCCACATAGCGCAGCACGGCCCGATTGATGTGGGGCAGTTTATGAGTCTTGCGCTGGGGCATCCAGAGCATGGATATTACATGAAGCAAGACCCGCTGGGCGCGGCGGGGGATTTCACCACGGCGCCGGAAATTTCACAAATGTTTGGAGAATTGCTGGGCGCTTGGGTGGCGGATGTTTGGTCGCAGATGGGCGCGCCGGCGACCTTTGCGCTGGTTGAGTGTGGGCCGGGGCGCGGCACGTTGATGGCGGACATGATGCGCAGCGCGCGCGCGGTGCCCGGATTTTTTGATGCGTGCCAAATTCATTTACTGGAAACCAGTCCGGCGCTGTCGGATCGCCAGCGTGAATGTTTGGATGGGTATGATGTCCTTTGGCATGAAACGCTATCGAGCCTGCCGGATAATTGTCCGCTTGTTTTTATTGGGAATGAATTTTTAGATGCGCTGCCGATCCGGCAATTGGTCAGGGTTGATGGAGCGTGGGCGGAGCGCGTGGTGGCGGCCGTTGATGATGGTGGGCTGGGCTATGGCGTGCGCGCGGCATCGCCCGATATGATGCAGATGATACCAGAGGTTTTGAGGAATGGGCCGGACGGGGATGTGTTTGAAGTTTCGCCCGCCCGCGCCGGATTTGCCGCGCATGTTTGTGACGCGCTGAAGCGATCCGGCGGTGCGGCGCTGTTTATTGATTATGGGCATGTAAAGAGCGGCATTGGCGATACGTTTCAGGCGGTGCGTGATCATGGATTTGTTTCGCCGCTGCTGAATGCGGGGGATGCGGATTTAACGGCGCATGTTGATTTTGATGCGCTTGGCGCGGTGATTGATGAGGCGGGCATGGAGAATTTTGGCGCGCTAGAGCAAGGGGCGTTTTTAAATGCCCTTGGGATTAAGTCCCGCGCGGCGCAGTTAATGCAGAAAGCTGATGACAAACAGGGCGGGGACATAGAAAGCGCCTCGCATCGTTTGACGCATTCGGATCAAATGGGATCACTATTCAAAGTAACAGGATTTTCCTATGGCAAACCCATCCGACCTGCCGGTTTCTGAGGCGCATTATCATCAGGTTTCCCAATTTGTGGGCGATGACGTTACGGACGTTTTTCACGGATTTTTTGGTCGCAATGGCGGGGTCAGTACGGGCATCCATAGCAGTTTAAATTGCGGCGAGGGATCGGATGATAATCCGGGGCATGTAACGCAGAACCGTAAAATTGTTGCGGGCGCGGCGGGCGCTGAAGTTTCAAAAATGCTGTCGCTTTATCAAATGCACAGCGATAAATGCGTCACCGTTGATCAACCATGGTTGCCGCAGGATAAGCCGAAGGCGGACGCGATGGTGACGGACAAGGCGGGGCTGCTGCTTGGGGTATTAACCGCGGATTGTGCGCCGGTTTTGTTTCATGGGCGTAAAAGCGATGGCGCGCCGGTTATTGGCGCGGCGCATGCGGGATGGCGCGGGGCGTTTGGCGGAGTTTTACAATCCACCGTTGGCGCGATGCAAGAATTGGGCGCGGAGATATCCAGCCTTAAGGCCTGCGTTGGACCGTGCATTGGCAAGGCGTCCTATGAAGTTGATCAGGGGTTTTTTGAAGAATTTGTGAAGCGTGAAGATGAGTATGAGCGCTTTTTTGGGGCAGCTTCTCATGAGGCGCATTATATGTTTGATTTGGCGGGCTTTTGCGCCTTTACGCTGGCGCGCGCGGGGCTGAAGCATGTGTATATCAAGGATTTGGATACGTATTTTAATGAAGAAGATTTCTTCAGCTATCGCCGGACAACACATAGGCAAGAAGATGATTACGGACGGCAGATATCAACGATTATGATTAAATAGTTGATATCTTAAGTACATTTTTTGAAGAAAAAGCAGGAATCATATTGATTTCTAATTGGGTTATTTCTTATAGTGCAAACGCATTTATACATAACGGAACTTAAAGGTTAGGCCACCATTTCATGAAACTGATTGCGGGTAATTCGAATAAAGCACTGGCCGAACAGGTCTCTTCTTATCTCAATATTCCTGTAACGCAGGCGAAGGTTAAGCGTTTCGCCGATATGGAAGTTTTCGTTGAGATCATGGAAAATGTGCGCGGTGAGGATTGCTTCTTTTTACAATCGACCTCTTATCCCGCCAATGACCACCTCATGGAATTATTGATTGCGATTGACGCGCTGAAGCGTGGATCGGCCAAGCGTATTACCGCCGTGCTGCCGTATTTTGGATATGCGCGTCAGGATCGTAAGACGGGCGGGCGCACACCGATTTCCGCCAAGTTGGTTGCCAATTTGATTACCGCTGCCGGTGCAGATCGCGTTTTGACGATGGAACTACATGCCGGACAAATTCAGGGGTTCTTTGATATTCCGGTTGATAATTTGATCGTGGCGCCGGTGTTTGTGCCGCAAATTCAGGACAAATTTAAAGGCGAGAAGCTGTGCATCGTGTCACCGGATGTAGGCGGCGTTGTTCGCGCGCGCGCATTGGCGAAACGATTAAACGCCGATCTTGCGATTATTGATAAGCGCCGTGAAGAGGCAGGCATGTCTGAGGTTATGAATGTAATCGGGGACGTGAAGGACATGGTTTGCATTTTGGTGGATGACATCGTGGATTCTGGCGGCACGCTTTGTAATGCGGCTAGTGCGCTTAAGGAAAATGGCGCTAAGGAAGTGCATTCTTATGTTGTGCATGGGGTTTTGTCTGGCGGCGCGGTTGCGCGCGTTGCGGCCTCTCCGATGGAGAGCTTGGTTGTGACCGACAGTATTGCAGCCACAGAGTCCGTTAAGTCGGCACATAATATTGAGGTGCTTAGCGTTTCATCATTGATTGGTGAAGCCATACGCCGCACAAGCGAAGAGCGCTCAATTTCTGCGCTGTTCCGTTAGGGGCATCTAATAATATTTCTGCAATTTTTAGCTAATGTCTAGATGCGTTGGTAGCGCTTCAGCGATTTCTACTGCGTGCATGTATTTTTGCACAGTTTCCCTGTCTGTTTCATCGATTGCGCCTGATACGCGGTGCAATTCTTCCATGAGAAGCTCCCCCGTTTTTTCCGGATGAATATTTAAAGTTTCTGAGGTTTTCCCGATATTTTCAGAGTATTCGAGAATTGCCTTTTGAATCTCTGGTTTTATACTTTGAATTATTTCTGTAATTTTGTGAGCGCTGCCTTGTGCGTTGTTTAATTCTTTTAGCGTGTAGGTGAAGTCTATGATCTCGACTCCTTTGCTTTCAAGGCTGCGCATTGATTGCACAAATGACTGACGTAGTTGAATAATTTCTGGGTTTTTAAAATTCTTTTGGTATTCGCTCATAGTGCACTCCTTACGCAATGAAGTGATAGTACATGATGTTTTCTTGTTATGTCAAATTAGGGCGCATTATTTTCTTGATAAACCCCCCTATATTTGGTTTAAGTTGCGCAGCCCAATTGGGTAAGCCATTTTGGTGTGTGCATTAATCCCCCTGGAGTTTTGCAACATATGCACTGAATTTGGCGTTAACACATGTAGAAAAGGA
>CAKZMN010000255.1 GCA_937128575.1 uncultured Alphaproteobacteria bacterium
GAGTGCGCATTTTGGCCAGACGTACGGCCAACCTACCTGATGGGGAGTATCACTCTCACATAAAAATTATGCCGGAACCTATGACTAAAAAAACGCAAACGATGGATGCAGGGAAAGGCTTAATGGGAGTCTTCGAAGTAAAAACTCATATGTCTGTGCCGGTTTTCTTACGCCAAGGGAAAACACAACTTGATTTCGATTTAAAGAATATCAATATCTCGAAAAAAGATGGAACCGACGTTGTTAACCTTACGGTTGAAAACAACAGCACGCGTAGCATTTATGCTCGTCACAGCCTCGTTTGCACCACAGCAGAAGGCGATATCACCTCGACAATTGGCGTTACGCGCCTATATGTGGAGGCCAAGTCTATTGCTGAAGAATTTCCTGTTGGGACAAACATGCCCCCCCTTGATAGCTGCAGCGCACTGACGCTGAATATCTTTGGGTTACAAGACTTTGAACATAAAGTGAATGAACCAATAAGAACGTACAAAATAAAGTAACCATATACGCCTCTAACGTATACGCGCTCAAAAACCCCCTCCTTAGAAAACTAAGGAGGGGGTTTTGCTGTTTTGCAGGCGCTGTGGACTAAACGGGGCAAAACCCAATTAAAAGTCTGTGGATAAACGATTCGCAGACTCCACATTTCCTTTTTTGTCAGCTAATGCGTGTTACGATTCGGGTGGGCTATTCTATTACTCTTTTCTCGCTCTTATTATCATGAGCAAACATCATTGCTGGAAGAATTTAAGGCGTCTAATATGCGCCGCGACTGTCTATGGCGTCGCATCTGTCGCATATTGTCTGACTCCTGCTTCAGCTGCTGAAGATACGGTCACGGCGGCAAAAACAGACACAAATTACAGTGTGTCTGAACTGCTAAGTGTTGCCAAAGCGACGGATGCCTCTGTAGGCGCCGAACCCTTGGTCAATGACAAGACAGCCTCCTCGCAAGGGGGTGCTGAACCCCTATCTCTGCTCCAAGCGACCACTGAAACAGTGGTCGCCGATTACGCGTTGGCGGATTTGCAAAATGATGATGAAATCTACGATCTCATTCTTGGGGTACAAAGAAAAAGTGACATTTTATCGAATACAATGCTCAGCCTTCAAAAAGGTTTGCAATATTACATCCCAATAGGGGAGCTAGCGCGCACCCTTAATTTACCAACCACCGTTGATTTACAAAATCAGCGCGTTTCTGGCTATGTGCTTAAACTTGAAAACACCTACCAAATTGATCTTCAACAAAACAGCTATACCGTTCGCGGCGAAACTGCCGCCCTGCCCCAAGACAGCATCATCATACATGAGACACAACCTGGACAGCAGGATGTCTACATAACAATAGACGCCCTAAACCTGGTTTGGCCGCTCATGCTGGAGCTAAACTATTCAGACCTCAGTGTTGCCATTAAAACACCGCGAAAGCTTCCCTATGAACTAGAAAAACAGCGACAGCAAGAACAAGAAAATTTACTAAATAAAGATGGCTCAGACCCAGACCTAAACCTTACTTACATACCATCTGGCTATAGATGGCTGGGTCCACAAACACTCCAGCTTTCCGAACGCCTATCGTGGGACAACAGCGCGGAGAGCTTGAGCAACAATCTTATCGTTTCTGGGCGCGGTGATATGTTGGGCGCCAGCGCCGATTACACGATCAACGCTCTGTCTGACAAAGATAAAGCCCTAGACCTCAAAAACCTGCGCTTCCTACTAACCAGAAAAGGCTATGGCAACAACAAAACCCTGCCGCTAGGCCTGAAGGAAGTTAAAGCTGGCGACGTTATTGCGCGCCATTCCCCCATTATTGCAAACAGCTTCACTGGGCGAGGTGTGTATGTCTCCTCCAAGTCCAACGAGCGCTCAAGCAACTTTGACCAAGTTACGGTTGACGGCACGGGCCAGCCAGGCTGGGAAGTCGAAATATATAGATATAGCGAACTTTTAGATTTTGGCTTCATTGATGCATCGGGGCGCTATCGCTTTGACGATATACCGCTTCAATACGGCAACAATGAATTTAAAATTGTGCTGTATGGCCCACAAGGACAAATCGAAGAGCGCATAGAAAACTACCAGATTAAGGGCAACACTTTAAAGCCTGGCGAAACGAATTTTGAAGCGGGCGCGGTAGATCTCAATATCCCGCTATTTAACATCGACAACATCAAGATCAATTCCAAGAACAAGGGCTGGGCACAGTTCCTTCGCGTTAATCGCGGCATCAATCACTGGGTTAGCGGCTTTGCAACAGCAACGAATACACCAACCGTTGATGGCGACAAGCGATATTTATCTGCCGGTGCTGACATCAGTGCGTTTGAAGGCGCAGGGCGGGTTGAAGCCTTTAAGCAAATTGATGGCGGCGTTGCCCTTGATGGTAGTTTTTCTCGCGCCTTTGCGGGCGTTAACACAACACTTAAAGCCTCCATATTCAACGACTTTGAAAGCCGCGAAGTTGGGTTCGACGATAGAGCAAAAACACATGAAACATCTGTGCGGGGCTTCAAAAACTTTGAAATTGGCGACACTAATTTAAATCTAAGCTCATCAGTTTCTCATACAAAATATAAAGATGGCGACAGTGATACATCAATCAGCAACAACCAGTCCCTTGGCTTTGACAATCTTAATTTAACGCACAATATCAACACCGAGCTTGATGACCTAAGCCACCTCACAACAGATGGATCATTATCGGCAAGCACGCGCATTGGGGATCGCTGGACGGCCAGAGGCTCCCTCGATTACAACGCCTACCCAACCGCAGAACTTGATTTCACCAGATTAAACTTACGCTATAGCGATCGTGATAAATTCTCCTCCAATCTTGATATAACGCAAGGCATTAAAGACACAGATGATACTAGAGTGTCGCTTAATGCCTCCTATGATTTTGGTACATTCTTGGGCGGCACAACGGTTGCCTGGGACCGGGATGGCGGCACAGATGTGTTCCTAACCGCGAACACAACCTTTGGTCCCGATGGCGACGACCAGCGCTATATCGCCACCACAAAATACAAGGGTTACACAACGTCCCTAGAGGCGCGCCTTTATGAAGATTTAAACAAAGATGGATTATTTACGGAAGGCACCGATGTGCCAGCCGAAGGTATCCGCTTGCGCGTTAATCGTTTCAAAACTGATCCTTCAAATGAGGATGGCATCATCAACATGATTGGCGCAGGGCCGCCGGGCGCAGTATCAATCACGCTAGATCGCGACAGCATGCCCGACCCATTCCTAATTGGTGTCAATGACGGCTATTCAACCGTGTTGCGCCCTGGCACTAAGCCTCTTATCAATTTCCCACTTTATCCATCTGGTTCAATTGACGGCACCGTTCTTAACGCCAATGGCGATTACATGAGCGGCATGATTGTCCAGCTATTGGATCAAAATGGAGTCCTCGTACAGGAAGTCCCAACCCTGTTTGAAGGATTCTATGTATTCGAATATGTGAAGCCCGGAACGTACATCGTACAAGTTTCGCCATCACACCAAGTTAACGTCCCACCCAAAACCGTAATGGTTACTTCCGAAGATCTATTTGCTTATGGCGTAGATCTGATCCTGTTGGAGCAGGCTACGGAAGTGTCAGCCACTGATTTATCAGTGCGAGACAATGGTAGAGTAGCCCATACTTACCATGCTCAAGTGGCTGATGGGACGTTAAAGCCTGCTCCTTCTTCTTCTGACGGTCAGTTTGATACTGTCGTCAGAGCGGTTCGGATCGGGGAGCATCCATACAAGGTTCGCCTTGTATTGGATCTCTCCGAGCCAACCACTTATAAAATTACCTCTGAGAATGACGGGCATATTATCAACATCGATCTACCAAGTACAGCGTGGGATGCAACCCGAAGCTGGAAATTAGATAAACATCCGATGTTTAAAGATTGCGGTGTCTTCTCAATCGACGGTGGCAGCGGCACACGCCTGCGCCTAGTCGGAAGAAAGCCTGTGAAAATTTTCTACAACGCCTCCATTCCGGCAGAAAACGGTCTTCCAGATCGCATGTATGTCGATTTCCTGAAAAGTAAGTAGGCAAGCTATCCCCATGCATTCATGCCCTATAAATATGAGAATCATTGACGCTCACCCCATGCAAACCATAGGCTTAAGGGTAGATTCCTTTTGCCTTAAAACCTGAGATTTCAAGACCTTGTCCTATCTCGCTTTATATCGCAGACATAAATATTCATCAGCGCCTTTGCTGTGCTTGATGGCTGTCGCCTTGTCAGGATGCGGATTGCAGTGGCCACAATGGGCAACCGTAAACAGCGACCCCTTTGCCTTTATGGCTAGTGAGGCACCGCCGCCGCCCACTCCACCTGCGCCGCAAAACTCCCCATTATCTCTTCAGGCCAAATATGATCCGATGGTTAATTCAAACCCCATTGCCATGCAAGAAGGTGGAACGCTCGGTAGCTTGGGGCTGAATACAGATTTATATTTCGACCCTGAATTAACGGATCAAGAGGCGCGCATAAACCGATTGGAACGCGCTATCTCTGCCATGCATAGAGATCTAAAAATTATGGCGCCAACGCTTCAAAAATATGCGAGCAATCCGAACGCACCAGCTATTCCGGCGCCGCCACCCGTTATGTACACGCCACCAGCGGCCGCCGTAACAAGCGCGCCACAAATAGCGCCCGTGCTTAACAGGACTATAAATGGCGCTGCAAGCTCTGCGCCTACCTCTCTATACGTAGCGCCCGGCACAGCGAATACGGCGCTGGGCATTCCACAAAGCGCCTCACCAGTGCTCCAATATCGCGCCGCCCTACCGCCCATGCCAAATGGCAAACATCCCGGCTTACATCCGGCTAAAATGATGCCGGTATATAATCAAGCAGCTATAACGGCGCCTCAGCCTGTATACACACCGCCACAAGCAAGCACAGCAGCTGCACCAACAACAACGACCAACACACCGCCGCCTGCGCCTGCAGCAACTGGCGCACAAGCGCCCGTTAATCGTGGACCGCGCCCCGTAACCAATGGCGGAAGCGCAATTGTAAGCGGCGTGCGCGTTGGTGATCATCCGGGCAAGGTGCGTCTAGTGTTCGATGTTACAAAGAAAACCAATTACACCCTTGATCTCGACAATAATGAAAATTTATTGATTGTTGAGCTTCCCAACGCCAAATGGAAAACGCCAACCGCGTCAGAATCATTTGGCAAGCTACCTGTGCTCAAATCTTATAAAGTTGATCAGGCCAATGGCGGCGCGGGTAATATATTTATCATGCAGCTCAAGAAACCAACCCAAATATTAATGCAAGGTAAGTATCCCGCATTATCTGGCTCCGGTGAGCGTATCGTCATTGATTTAAAAAAATAATCTACCATTCAATCAAATAAGAATATGTCTAGCGCTTTCAACAGCTTTGCCTGCAAAGCTTTATCGCTCATCATATTGAGCTTCATTCCATATGAAACAATACCCTGCGCCTCCTCACTGCATAGCAGTGGGCCGCCACCAGAAAGCCCTGCGAAGAACACATCGTAATCTATATTGTAAAATTCTTTGAGTTGATGGAGCTTCTCCAGTGGAAAACGATTATTGCCCGTTTCATATTTTTGTACCTGCTGATACGAAACCTCCAGCGCTCGCGCTATATCCATTAAAGATAAACCTGCCGCTTTCCTTAATCGTTTCAACGTTGCACCTATTATTTTTGCCTCACAAGGAACTTGCTGCCCCATAATAATACCTCAAAAAACCACTATAAGTAGAATTATATATTTCTATTTTGGAAAAAAATACTAAAAACTTTCTAAAATGGAAATATTATAGTTATGATTGCCGTGACATATTTATTACTATGGATTTTCAATGGCTTCAGACACAATTCGACCTTAACCCTGACAAGACCAAAGCAGGGCTAGCTAAAGCCTTGGGGTTGGAGCCACCAGCGATCAGTAAAATTTTAAACGGTACGCGCCAGATTAAGGCGCATGAATACCATGTTATGCGGCAGCACTTTAGCCTGCCCGTCGATGGGGGGCGCGCCGTATCAAATCAATCCGTTCTAAGCCCTCTTCATCAAGATGTAAAAAGCACACATTTATCAGAAGGTTCTCAAGATGACAGGGACCAAAGCTGGATTATTCCTGACAGCATATTAAATGGGCACACAAAGACACCTCCGGAAAATATCAAAACCTTCACTATTCAAGAAAGCTTAAT
>CAKZMN010000256.1 GCA_937128575.1 uncultured Alphaproteobacteria bacterium
AAGCTGGTTTCATCGATGAATATGATGTTTACCGCGCCTTCTGCGTCTGTTTCGATGACGTCGCCTTGGAAAATTGGTGTGCCGATGCTGACGGTTTCTGTTGTGCCGTCGGCGCGGGTTACTGTGGCCTCGCCGGAGACCTCTTGCACGGCGCCCACGGGACTTTCATCATTCATTGATCCCGTGCTGGCATATTGGCCGTTGCTTTGCGCGAAAGAGTGAACAAGATCGGGCGTCAGCATTGTGCCGTCGGGGGCCACTAAATTTGGTGCAGGTTCTGCGGTGAAGTAGCCTTCGATGACTAGGGTGCCGCTGGGGCCTTCTAGTACTAGGTCCATGCCCTCACGGGTCATGTCGGCATCACGTATGTAAGAATTATCGGGGAGGTCGATTTTCGTTCCGTTGACATCAAGCTTTAATGCGCTTTGGCTTTCACCATCATTCATTCCGTTTAAGCTGCGATATGCCATGCCCCAATTCCCCCAAATTATTTATATTTCCAAACCCTATGGACTGCGGTTTTTGCAGTTCATCTTAAATTTTACCGTAAAAAGCATTAAAAAGGCGTAACAATTATATAAAATTGTATGTATCTCTCCTGAAATAGTCGTAATTAGCCCTAGAAAGACGTTTGGGCGAGGTGGCTCAAATGAGAACCAAGTCCATTAATTCTTGAGTTTCGCGCTTGAGGAGGGTGCTATTGGTGTTTCTTTGGCGCTCAATCAGCATGCTAATGATTTGTTTTATCATGGGGTCGCAGCCATCCAGTTTTTCCTGAAAAGACTCTGGTGTGATGGGCAATAATTCTGTTTCTTCGGTGGCGCTGATGTGGGCGCCATATTCTTCGCCGCCAAACAGGGCGCTTTCACCGAAAATGGAACCGATTTCCAGCTGCGCTAGGGTAACGGTTTTACCTTCATTTTCTAAGTATACGCGCACGGCGCCGCTTAGGACCATGTAAGCCACGCTTGCCGGTTGACCCTTTTGAATGATTTGCTCGTCTTTTTGGAAGGTTTTTGTTGTGCTCATGCGGGTATTTTGACGGTTTTAGTCGTGTTCATCAAGCGACAATCGGGGATAAATCGAATTTATGGAGAAAATGGTGGCTAGGGGCAGAATTGACCACGGACAAACTTTGTTTGCCCGCATTTATTATTAATCAGTTCAGGTCTACAGAACACATTACGTGTTCAATTGTTGTGAAATCGAATTTATGGGGAAAATGGTGGCCAGGGGCAGAATTGAACTGCCGACACGGCGATTTTCAGTCGCCTGCTCTACCACTGAGCTACCCGGCCATTTTGCCTTCGATATATTCTTTCGTACTGCGTTACTTCTTCGCTCACGTATCATAATACGCTTCGCTCATTGTGCCTTGTACAAAAAAACATCTCTTTGACAAAATTATCTGTGTGGTTTGCAGATAATTTAATGACTAAGGGTGTATAAAATAATAGCTGAGGTGTGTCTAGAGATTTGTTCAGTTTATTTACAAACAGTTGATATTTTTGCCAATTTGACTTAATCAGCCTGTGCATTTAGTCTATGCGCACTAACTCATATAAAAAAATAATAAATAGGAGAGTGTCATTCGTATCGGAATTTTATCTACACATAACACGGAAGAAGAAGAACGCCTTATTGAGGCGGGAGAAGAGCGTGGTCACGAAGTTACCGTTCTTGAGGTTTTGAAATTTGGTATCGGCATTTGCCCCGATGACCCGCGCATTTATTATGATGGTAAGCGCGTTGGCGATGATTATGACGCGATTATTCCGCGCATTGATTTGCCGCACACAGATTTTGGTTTCATGGTTCTGCGCCAGTTTCAGGCGATGGATACTTATGTAACAGATACGGCCTATTCGCTGGAGCTATGCCGCGATAAAATGCGCTGTATGCAGTATTTGATGCGCCAAGGCGTACCGTTCCCTACCACTGGTTTTGCCCACTCTAAAGAGGGGTATGACAAGATGATTAAGACCGTTGGCGGCGCGCCGCTGATTATCAAGCTGAATGAGGGCACAGAAGGTATTGGTGTGTTCTTGGCGAAGGATGAGAAGGTCGCCAAAAACTATCTGCAAACATTCCAGCAGTTTGATGCCAAGGTTATGTTGCAGGAATTCCTATCGGATTATGCGGGTACTGATATTCGCGTTGTTGTGATTGGCGGCGAAGTGATTGGCGGCATTATGCGCGAATCCCAAGATGGTGATTTCAGAGCCAACGTAGCGCTAGGCGCGAAGGGTAAGGTTGCTGATCTATCTCAGGAAGAAATTGATGTTTCCTTGAAAGCCGCGGAAGCTATGGGTTTGAGTATGGCTGGCGTTGATTTGATGCGCACCAAGAGCGGCCCATCAATTATTGAAGTTAATTCTGCCCAAGACTTCACGGGCCCAGATTTGGCTGAAGCTTTGCTGGGTATTGATTTAGCAGGGATGATGATTGAATTTGCGGTGAAGGGTAAAGAAGCCTTTGATCGCGGCGAAGGCGTATGGCTTCGTGATGATATTATCCCACCGCCCAAAGTAGCGCCGGTATAAAGTCAGCGCTTTTTCACTAAAGAATTAAATTTTGTTCGAACCTCTCCTGCAAGGGAGGGGTTCTTCTTTTTCGGGTTAGCTCATACAGACCAAGTGCAGTTTTTCCGTGGAACTGGATGGTGCAGGGGTCTTTTTGAATTTCTTCCTCTAGCGCGGCGATGAGTTTGCCCTCATCCTTTTTACCCGACAGTCTCAGAAAATCAATGATGACGATGCCGCCGATATTACGCAGGCGCATTTGACGGCAGGCTTCCTTAGCGGCGTCTATATTGACGGCCAAATGGGAGCGCTTATCGCCGCTTTTGTTGACGTCAACGGCGGTTAAGGCCGCGGTTTCTTGTATGATTATATTCCCGCCGCGGGCGAGCATGGCATAGGTTTGAAATAGGCTTTCGATTTGGCCAATAATGTCACGATAGTGATAAAGCGCGAGATCGTCCTCTGCGTTATCAAGCTCTAGCGGGGTGATTTTGGTCATTAAATCTGGCGCGAACAGGGCGCACCAATCTTCCACCAGAGTATAGTGATCCATGATCACGATTTCTATATGTTCGATTTGATCCATGGCTTGGTCGCTTAAGATGCGCTGAATAGCGTCGGGGCCCAGCATGATTAGGCAGGGATCGCTGCCTTCCAAGTAGGTCTGCATTTGATCCCAGGCCTCGTTCAGGATTTTACCCTCGCGGACCAATACATCGGTTTGCATACTGGCGGCGGCGGCGCGCAAAATGCACCCCTTTACCTCTTCCATATCATTGAGCATGTTGTGCATGGCCTTGCGCAGCCCCTTGTCGCGTATGCGCACGGAGATGCGGTTCTCACCCAGCATAGGCGCGAAAATTAGATATCGTCCGGGTAGGCTGATATCCATGCTTACTTGGGCGAGTTTGCTCTCGTGGTTTAAGCTGCTGCCCTCATCTTTGGAGATGTAGGCGCTTTTGGCTTGTACGGCGATCATTGTACCGGGGGGCAGGGTTTTGCCAATGGCAACTTCGCCGCCCTTTTTGAAGGTGCCATCTTTGTTTTTGATGCGCACATCTTTGTTGTAAAGAATGCCGGTATTGTCGCCGTCTAGATCAACGAACACGGCGTCGAGCGAGGCGTCTACGGTTTTGACTTTGGCCCAGTAAATGGACCCCCATCGCACTTCTTCGAATGCGGAATCTATTTCTAAAGCTTCTAATTTTCCGCCATCTAGGCCAGCGGCCCACAGGTTTCCTTCAGATTCTTCAATTAATATATCCAACTGGCTAACCTTTATGTGCGGTTGAAGAAACCATTTCCTTCTAATATTCCCATTGTATCACAAAGCGATAGCCCGACCACGTTAGAATATGATCCTTGGATTGATTTAATGAAGGCGCTGGCATAACCCTGAATGGCATAACCGCCGGCAACGCCCTGCCACTGCTTGGTTTTAAGGTAGGTTTGTATCTCTTGGGGCGTTAGGCGTTTAAATTGGACGCCGGTATCCACCACGCGGGAAATGAGTTTGCCGCCGGGCGTTATTAGCGCGATCCCTCCATATACATGATGGCGACGACCGGAGAGCAGCTCTAAGCATTTTTTTGTGCTGGCTTCGTCTTCTGTTTTGGGGAGGATGCGTCTGCCGCAGGCAACAACGGTATCGGCGGCCAGCACGAAGCAGTTCGGATTATCTTTGGCAACAGCCTTAGCCTTTTCAACAGCAAGGCGCAGCGCGGCGCGGCGCGGTAATTCGCTTTTGCCTTCTGTTTCATCGATGTCAGCGGGGATTATTTTATCCGGCGTTATATTGATTTGCTTGAGCAAATCAACGCGGCGGGGAGAGGCGGAGGCCAGTATGAGCACGGGCTGCCCTCTCTTATTTTTCGCGGTAGATGATGCGACCCTTGCTGAGGTCATAGGGGGTCATTTCTACAACGACGGTATCGCCTTGCAGAACGCGGATGCGGTTTCTACGCATTTTACCGGCGGTGTGCGCCAGAATTTTGTGTTCGTTTTCCAGTGTCACGCGGAACATTGCGTTTGGTAGTACCTCGGTGACGACACCTTTAAATTCAATTAAATCTTCTTTAGCCATTTCTTATTTCCATTCGCCTTTCTACAGCGTTATTTCGTCGCTCGCGTAGTTTACTACGCCACGCTTCTCATGCCTTGTCTAAAAACGAATTGAAACAAGAAATACACGAATAGCGTTAATAATGAGAGTTTATACGCGGCTTTGGGGGGAATGTCCATATGCTTTGCGGGTGAGGGGGCCTAAAGCGCAGCGCGGAATTTTTCTATCCATCCATTTATGTGCTTTGGATTGGTTTTAAGAGCGGTGCGGTTCACGACCAGTCTTGATGAGACCTCTAAAATGGTTTCGGTCTCGGTCAAGTTATTCGCCTTTAGCGTCGAGCCCGTTGAAACCAAATCCACGATTTGACCAGCCATGCCGAGGGCAGGTGCAATTTCCATCGCGCCGTTGAGTTTAATGCATTCGGCCTGCACGCCGCGCTGAGCATAGTGGCGGGCGGTTAGGTTGGGGTATTTTGTCGCGATGCGGATGTGGCTTGCGCTGGCGGGATCGTTTTTACCGATATCTTCGTTGGGCACGGCCACCGACAGGCGGCATCCGCCAATGTTTAAATCCATGGGGGAGTATAGTTCTTCGTAGTTATATTCCTCGATCACGTCGCTGCCGACCACGCCGATTTGCGCGCCGCCATAGGCCACGAAGCTGGCGACATCAAAGGCGCGCACGCGGATGATGTCCAGATTATCGTGGTTGGTGGTGAATTGTAATTTGCGGCTATCGCTGTTTGAAAAATCGTCCTCGGGCTCAATGCCGGCTTTGTTCAGCAGGGGCATGAGCTCTTTTAAAATGCGACCCTTGGGTACGGCGAGGATGAGTTTTTTATTGATCATTAGCGTGAAATAGCGCGATTTTGATATGGCAGCAAGTTTTTTATTTGTGCGTTGACTTAAATCCTATCCAAAAGGTCATGATTTTGTTATTAATGGTTGTATGAAAATATTGGTCGTTGATGATAATGCATATATTTTAGAGCTGGTTAAACACTTCCTTAAGGGCGGTGATTACGTCGTTGAATGCGCCTCAAATGTCGCTAGTGCCATTGGTATTCTTGATACCCAGAAAGGATTTTCTCTGGTTATTACAGACATTATTATGCCTGGTGAAGACGGCACCAAGCTTGCCCGATACGTTAAAGAAAACTACGGTAGTATTCCTGTTCTGGCGATTACGGGCGGCGTTGAAAATGCGGTGGAAGACTTTAAAAACTATGCCGATATGTTTGCTGATGAAACGCTGGCAAAACCATTTAAGCCTGATGAATTGATTGGCGCAATTGAGCGTTTAACGAAGTCTCAAAAATGCGCGTAATTCACGCATAGGTTGTATTTTTTTTAAACGCGCTCTATATTCGCGCCGCAGCCGCTTAGTTTTTCAACTAAATTTTCATAGCCGCGTTCCAGATGATAAATACGATTTACCACGGTTTCGCCGTCTGCCACTAATCCAGCTAGTACGAGCGCAACAGAGGCGCGCAGGTCGGTTGCCATGACTTCGGCGCCGACCAATTTCTTTACGCCGCGTATAATTGCGGAATTGCCCTGCACCGTGATTTCTGCGCCCATGCGAATTAGTTCCGGCACGTGCATAAAGCGATTTTCGAAGATGGTTTC
>CAKZMN010000257.1 GCA_937128575.1 uncultured Alphaproteobacteria bacterium
GACGACCCGCGCCGTAAATTCAACTTCAAATTTACGCGATGGTTACGTACTTGGACACAGCACCACCACGACTTCACTAAATCTACACCGAGCCACGAGACAAAATCAGGTAACAAATATTATATCACTTTCCAACCTTCTAAATCTAAGTTAGAGAGCATTAGATCCTTAAAGGAACAGGAACAAACTAAATCCACAAATGCCAACTAAATCAGCTTACAAACTGCCATACACCAGAAAACAACTCATACAAGAAGTAAACAGAGAGCAAGCGTACAGGAAGCGAGTCTACCCAAGCTACATCAAGGGGCAAGCCAATTTCCTTGCAAATATCGGACAGCTTGGTCGCCCCAATCGGGTCGCCCGCACAACCAATATGCAGCATTACATTTTTCTGAATTTCCTTATCCTGCAAAATCGCATCAACGCCGTAACGCCCCATCAGGCCATCACCAAATTCGATGATAATCGCGTCTGGCTTGCTTTTGCTTAAATGGGTCAGCGCGCCTTTGGCGACCTCAACCATCGTGTCGCCATCGATATTCGCGGTTGATGTAATGCCGCAATCCACAAAAGACACGGCCTCATATACGCCGTAATCCTGCATCTTGTATAAATCACGATGCGCGCCAACACCCGTCAGTTTTGTGCCCGCCAATTTCATGCCCATGCGCGTCAGTGTTTTTGTCACCTCAACGGCCACGGTTGTTTTACCGCTATCCATGCTTGTACCCGTTACAATAATCAGGGGCACATCGCTTTTAAGTTTTTTAACAGGCTTAAACAAACTGGCTTGTTTGATATTCAGAAGCTTACCCTTGCGCGTGATGCCGCCCAAAATTCTGATCCTCAGTGGATCACCAACTTCAGCTGTGTTCGCGCTCGTGCATTCACCGGCAACACCGCCCATATTGAGCAAATGAATAACATCATCCACCTTCAAACTTTCTGGTAGCTTTCCAACAAACCCCTTAAGCGCCATGCGTTGTCCCAAAGCCACGGCAATAATATCGCCTTTCTTCAGCTTCGACATACGCCCCGTAGGCAGCTCCAGCTCGTTATAAATCGACTTATCTTCAAGGATTTGCGCGGCCAAGACCGTGCCCATCTCGCAAGACAGCTTGTCAGTTAAGGTTTCTACGTGCTTAAGGCCAAGATTTTTTGTAACTGAGCCGATTTTATCTATATGTATTTTTGTCATGTTTCTTCAACGTTTTATTCAGGTTAATACCATGCAACGCTTTGCGTTGTCTTTCAAGAGAAGGCTCCTTCAAAACTTACAATTCTTTTGGTGATTTAGTGGGAAATCGGGCGCAGCAGAAAAGCTCGTTAATCAGGGGCGATTAGCGAGTACGTCGTCGGTTAAATGTGGCTGCGACTATTTTCAACATGCGGCTATGTAAACGCTATTTTGGCGCGGCTGTCAAATATTATTGATTATTCTTTGCTAGGAAGGGCCGTTTCAACAAGGCGCACCCAATATTCTATGCCTGTTGGGATGAGATCATCATTAAAGTCATATTGCGGGGTGTGAAGCCCGTAATTGTGATTGCTTTTTTTGTCTTTTGGATCACCTTGCCCGATCATCACGTAGCATCCGGGCTTTGCCTGAAGCATGGCCCCAAAATCTTCGGCGCCCATGCAAGGCTCGGCAATGGGGTCGACATTGTCATCACCAAATATTTCATGCGCCACGGATACGCAAAGAGCTGTGGCTTCTGGCGTGTTAACGGTCGGATCGTAAGAGCCGGGATCAAATTCAACCTGTGCGCTTGCACCGAAGGTTTTTGCAACATCTTGACTTATTTTGATGATACGTTTTTTTAACATTTTCCGCAGATCCGGATCAAAGCTGCGCAGCGTCCCGTTTAGATGCGCACTTTCGGGGATGACGTTAAATGCCCCTGTGCCGGCGTTGAAATTTGTTATGCTGAGCACAGCGCTTTTGATGGGGTCTGTTGTCCGACTGACGAGAGTTTGCAGGGCAGAGACGAGCTGCGCGCCAATGACGATGGGGTCAATGACGCGGTGCGGCGCTGCGGCGTGTCCGCCCTTGCCCAAAATCAAAATTTCAAAGCGATCTGTGGCGGCCATGATGGGGCCGGGGGTTGTTGCAAATGTGCCTAGGGGCATGATCGGCCAATTGTGAAGTCCGAAAACAGCATCACAGGGAAAGCGGTCAAATAATTGTTCTTCTATCATGCGAATAGCGCCGCCGCCGCCTTCTTCGGCTGGCTGAAAGATCAAGTGCACTTTGCCATCAAAATTCCGATTTTCATTAAGATATTTTGCCGCTCCAAGTAGCATAGCAGTATGCCCGTCATGCCCGCAGCCATGCATTTTCCCGGGTATCTTTGAAACATACGGCTTATTGTCGGTCTCTAGAATATCCAGCGCATCCATATCTGCGCGTAGAGCGATGGCGTGGTCGCTAGTGTTGGTGTTGCCCTCAATGGTGGCAACGACGCCAGTCACGGCAATGCCGCGCGCATGTTTGATGCCCCATTCCTTAAGTTTTTTCGCAACAAGATCACTAGCGAAAAATTCTTCGTAGCAGGTTTGCGGGTTTTCATGCATAGCGCGGCGATAGGTTGTCATTTCTTCGCTTAAGGCTTTTATGGAGTCTCTGATATTCATCTGTTTTGTTCCTATAAAGCAGTCTTGCGCGGGTCAAATGCATCACGCACCGCCTCGCCGATAAATGTTAGAAGCGTTAGCATAACAGCCAGTGATAAAAAGGCCGCCACCCCCAGCCAAGGTGCTTGCAGATTGTTTTTTCCCTGCGCCAATAACTCACCCAAAGAAGCAGAGCCGGGAGGCAAGCCAAGTCCTAGAAAATCAAGCGATGTAAGCGCCGTGATTGAACCCGTTAGGATAAAGGGCATGAAGGTCAGTGTTGCCACCATCGCATTTGGCAACACGTGCCGCCAAATAATAACGCGGTTAGATACGCCAAGCGCGCCCGCCGCCCGTACATAATCAAAGTTTCGCGTACGCAAAAACTCCGCGCGCACAACATCAACCAAACTAACCCAGCTAAATAGCAGCAGGATCGCCAGTAATGTCCAAAAGCCTGGAATAAAAATCGATGAAAATATAATAAGAATATAAAGCGAGGGCATGGACGACCAAACCTCAATCACGCGCTGCATAATCATATCCAGCTTTCCGCCGTAATATCCCTGAACCGCGCCCGCGGCCACCCCGATAATGGAGCTAATGATGGTCAGTACCAAACCAAACACCACAGAAATGCGGAAGCCGTAAATAACCCGCGCCGCCACGTCGCGCCCCTGATCATCGGTGCCAATAATATTGGCCTTGCCGGGCCTTGATGGTGCGG
>CAKZMN010000258.1 GCA_937128575.1 uncultured Alphaproteobacteria bacterium
AACCCTCCGCAAGCTTCAATTTGAAGCCTTCGTGGCTGGCTGTAAAGCCAAGGTTTTCATAGAAGCGTATCGCATCTGGGCGTTGCTTGTCTGAGGTAAGTTGAACAATGTGGCAAGCTCGGCTCTTGGCTTGCTCAATCGCCCACTGGACAAAACACGTACCCAGCCCGTTACCACGATACTCCTTTTTTATCCTCACGCCTTCAATTAAGCACCGCCAGGAGCCTTTGTAGGTTAGATAAGGGATAAATGTGAGTTGCAGCATTCCCACAATCGCTCCATCAAGCTCTACCATCGTCAATTCATTATTAGGGTCTGCCTGTATGTGCTTCAGCGCAGTTAAGTAACAAGGGTTCACCGGTGTGGAATGATCTTCGCGCAACTTACCAAGCGAGTCATCTGATAACATTTTGATGAGTTCAGGAAGGTCACTGTCAGTTGCAGCACACCGTCCGAACCTGCCACGGATTTGAAGTACATCATATCTTCAACACCGCTGATGGCTTCTTCCAGTGGTGTCGCAACAGTTTCTGCAATTACAGAAGGGTTCGCGCCGGGGAAGCTTGCACTAACTTGGACTGATGGCGGTGATACTTCTGGATATTCAGAAATTGGCAATTGAAAAAGCGCAATAGCGCCCATCATGAAAATA
Source organism: uncultured Alphaproteobacteria bacterium (assembly GCA_937128575.1). GTDB lineage: Bacteria > Pseudomonadota > Alphaproteobacteria > Micavibrionales > Micavibrionaceae > JAGRKE01. The sequence continues at coordinate 653 of CAKZMN010000258.1, forward strand.
ACAAATGACAATACGCCTGCAAAAATTGGGCGGTCGATAAAATAGCTAGATAAATTCATAAGCTTATTCTTCCTCGCCTGCGGCAGGATTTTGTTCTATTGGCGGTGGCGTGGGTTGCTCTTGATCTGATGCACTCTTTACTTGAGGCGTCACAGGCATCCCCGGGCGTATGCGCGCCAAGCCTGCGGTAATAACTTTTTCGCCTTCTTTTAAGCCAGATAGAATAATGCGTCGCCCGTCTATACTTTCTCCAATTTTCACTTCTCTATATTTGGCCGCATTATCCTGATCAACGACATAAACAAATTTACGATCCTGATCGGTTCCAATTGCACGCTCAGAGACTATAATTTTTTTCTCTTCATCTGTGCTTCCCATTAAAATGCTGACTGACATGCCAGGCAGAAGTATTTTATCATCGTTGTTAAAAATTGCCCGAGCGCGAATTGTTCCAGAGGCTGGGTTTATACGGTTATCAAAGCTATCGACAGTGCCGCTATATTCAATCTCACCATCCAGCAAAATCAAACGCACAGATACTTTGGAATCTTCAGTTAAAGCGCCGGCTTGTAGCGCGTTTAGATATGTGCGTTCATCAACCTCGAAATCTGTATATACCGTTTCATTTGCAACGATTGAGGTTAATAGCGGGGCGCCGGCGCCGTGCTGAACAACATTACCTTCGGTTATTTCGGCGCGACTTATTTTCCCCGATATAGGCGCCTTAACATAGGCATAATCCAAATTAATTTTTGCACTTTGTAGAATTGCCCGTGCGCCCTCAACGCTTGCAGATGTGGCGTCGCGCCGGTTTGCGCGCTCGTCTAAAAGACTGCGCGCTATCGCATCGCTTTCAATTAAATTTTCAGCGCGCTGATATTCGGTTTCTGCAAGCTTGGCTTGCGTTATTGCGACATTGAGCACGGCCTGCGCTTCATTTACAGCTGCGCGAAATGGCCTTGGATCAATAACCACCAAAATATCGCCGCGCTTCACATCTTGACCATCTTCAAACCGAACATCAGTTATTCTACCACTAACTTGCGGACGAATTTCTGCGCGGTTAACGGGCACAACGCGGCCAGAAAACTGTTTCCAGACCTCTACGTTTTCACGCTGAATTTCAACAACATCAACCGGCATAGCTTGAGGCGCAGCTCCACCCGCGGCTAGCGCTTGGATAGGCGCGCCATAAAACTTAACGCCTATTGTGAGGGCGACCAGTATAAGCAACAAAGCTGAAGCGCCATATATAGAGTATTTCATTTGTGTTTTCCTGTTTTAGCTATGCTGTTAATTTTTTGTCTTTTGATGAAACGTCTGCAATTCCGATTAAATTAAATACCGCGCTTTCTAAGTTTTTTTCTAAAAAGCCTAAATCGTTTTTAATGCGCGCCATGATGAGCTGCCCAATTATAAAAGAAAAAATCTCATCTGCTTTCACTGCAGCATTTGTTTTTTTACTAATCAAACCCTCTGCAATTAAGTCATCAAGGGCGGCTTCGTAATACGCTGTTTTTCTCGCGCATATATTTACAATTTTCTTCCCAATATTTTCATCTTGCGCGGCAATCTCCGACCCTAATGTCGCAAAAGGACAGCCGCAAACGTGGCCTTGCTCAGCTAAAATTTCTTTTTGTTGATCAACAACATGCTTAACCATGAGTTGAAAGCGCTCCAGTGGAGGCCGAGCGGCAGAAAATATATCGTCATATACGGCTTGGGTTTCTTCCATGCACGAATCCATGGTCTCCAATGCCAAGTGAGCCTTTGATGGGAAATAGTGATAAAAGCTGCCCTTTTGAACACCTGCTTTTTTGCAGATTTCATCGACGCTCACTGCGTTATAACTTTCGCTCCAGATGAGCTCGCGCGCTACATCTGTTAACTTCTGCTTTGTATTGTTTGCTGATCGTGCCACTAAATCGCCTTTCGTGGAGCTTGTATAGCCTTACTTGACTGACTAGTCAAATATAAACTTTTTATTCAAAAACTTTGTTTTCTCACATGTTGTTTGCTGGTAGGTTACCTTCCATCACTCAGCTTTAAGGTAGAAAACATATTCTTATGAGAATATCGGTTACGCTATTATTTTTTTTCTCGTGCGCGCTTGTCGCCTCTGGCTGCACCGTTGGCCCTGATTTTATTAGGTCTATAACTGCCGCCGATCGCAGCGAAGGATTTATTAATCAGATATATAATGGCGATCAATCCTCAGCGCCCATCAGCCATTGGTGGAAGAGCGTTAATGATCCTCTGCTCAATAGTTATGTCGATACTTTGCTTGGTCAAAACCTCAGCTTAATTCAGGCGGGAGAGCGCGTTGTTCAAGCGCGGGAGGTTAATAATATTGAGCGCGGTAATTACAGCCCGTCCGTAGGCTTAAACGGCAGCGCCTCTCGTAATTTTTCAGGTGTGAATAGTTTCACAGGTACATCCGGCTCACGCCTTTTTATCAATTCTCTCAGCGCGGATTTGGATGCGTCATGGCAAGTTGATTTATTTGGCCGCGTGCGTAGATCCGTTGAGGCCTCCAGAGCGCGGTTTGAAGCTAGTGTTTATGATCGTGAAGCACTCACGCATTCTTTGATTGCCGAGCTGTTTAATCGCCGCGTTTCAATTGCGGTGAATAAAAACTTGCTACAACTTGCGCAGCAAAATAGCGACAACCGCCAAAAAATTTATGGCTTGGTTCGGAACAGATATGATCTAGGCGTGCGCAACACAAGCCTTGCTGATGTTTATTTGGCTGAAGAAAGCTTTTCCTCCACGGAAGCGGATATCTATCAATTTGAGCGGCTTTTAGCAGGCGACAGTTACCGCCTTGATGTTTTGTTGGGTCAGGCCCCGGGCTATACCGATCCGCTGGCTGATGCTTTTACGCTTATTGCCCCACCGCTAAATATGCCGATATGCATGCCGTCTGATTTATTAGATCGCCGCCCTGATTTGAAAGCCTCCGAGCTAAGGCTAAAAGCCTCGAATGCGGATATTGGTATTGCCGTGGCGGATTTATACCCAAGTCTTAATCTGGCGGGCAGTTTAGGATTTAGCGGTAATTCAGCGCGCAATTTATTTTCCGCAGATCAGCTTGCTGGCTCTATATTATCCAGCCTAACAACCCGATTATTCGAAGGCGGAAAACTACGCGCGAATATTCGCCTGCAGAAATCAGAGGCCCGCGAGCTGGCGGCGAGTTACGCCGATAATGTTTTAAATGCCATGCGCGAGGTTGAAACCGCGCTTAAGGGGGAGTTAGAGCTCTCTCGTGAACTTCAGAGTGTGCAGCGAAGCGTTGACGCCCTTAAAAATGCTGAGAAGGTTTCTCAGGAGCGTTATATTCGCGGCATCATAACTTTGCAGGATCTACTCAACATTCAACAGCGCCGCTACCTCGCCCAGCAAAATTTATTACGAACCCAGCAGGAAAAATGGACAACCCGCGTCTCATTATATATGGCTTTGGGGGGCGACTGGCTTAATGAACAAAATTCCAAAATGAACGCTTGCACAAGAGGAGAAGCCTTATGAGCGATAAAGTTAAAGGGTTAATCCAGCTTGTTGCTGTGATTGCATTCATCATTGGGTCTTTTATTATATCCTCTACCCTCAGAGTTGATACAAGCAAGCGTGGGCTTTCCTCCTCAGATGACAGAGCGCTGTTTGTGGAGGTGCAAAATATTGCGCCCGCGCCTTACCGCGTTTCATTTCAGGCGACCGGCGCCATCAAGGCGCGCGCCGAAATTCGCGTAGCCCCACAAATTAGCGGCCGCGTCACAGTTGTTAATGATCAATTTTTTGAAGGCGGCGTATTTGAAAAAGATGTTGTTTTATTTGAGGTGGAGCCCGAAGACTTCAAACTTGAAATTCAACGCCTTGAGGCGGAAATTGCACGTGCGCGCACCACATTTAATCTAGAAGAAGCCGAGAGCGCGGCGGCATTAGCGGAGTGGATAACCTTTAACGGGGACAAGCCTGTGCCCGCCTTGGTTGCGCGCAAACCTCAAAAGGCTGAGGCGTGGGCCAACCTTAAGGCCGCCAAAGCGCAGCTTGCCAATGCCAAGCTTGACCTTGATCGCACGCGCTACAGCCTGCCATTTAAGGGGCGCGTTTTAGAAAGTGACTTGGCTGAAGGGCAATTTGTATCCATGGGTCAAAGCTATGGCCGCGTATTTGATATATCCACGCTAGAGGTTCAGGCCTCCCTAGAAGATCAAAAATTAGAGTGGTTGATGGGCAGCCTTGATCCAGAGATCGTGATTACATCTAAATATTTAGGTCAGAGCCAAGTTCATAAAGGCACGCTCAAGCGCAGCGCGGCTTCTTTTGATGCGCAAACGCGATTTGCCTCCGTCAGCTTTGGCTTTGCAGAGCAGGTAACAGATCTTTTGCCCGGCGTTTTCGTAGATATAGAAGTGCAAGGGCCGCAATATAAAGATGTGTCTACCCTGCCTGCGGGCGCGCTTCAGAAGGAAGGCATCATTTGGATCGTGAATGATGATCAAACTTTAAGTGCGCTAGAGCCTGAAATTATTTATTCAGACGGGCAGAGCGTTGTTGTACGGAATTTAAAAGAACCCAAAAACATTGTCGTGAGCCGCGTTTCTGGCGCGACCGAAGGCACGCGCGTTAATTTCAAGGGCGCGCCCGAGCCTGCCGCGGATAACGCCGATGAGTGATCATACTCAACATGATCAAAAGACAAACAAGGGCGGGTTAATTTCCTGGTTTGCCTATAACCATGTTGCGGCCAACATCTTAATGGGGCTGCTGCTTATTGGCGGCTTGGTCAGCGTTTTAAACATGCGCACCGAGACCTTCCCCTCAATTGATCCTAAAATCATTACCGTTTCCGTGCCCTATCCTGGTGCCACGCCTTTCGAGGTTGCAGACTCTATCACCAGCCGCATTGAAGAGGGGCTGATTGGGATTGACGGCGTTAAGCGCATCACATCAACCGCATCAGAAGGCTCCGGCATTGTAAGTGTTGAGTTAAAAGATTTTGCCAATGCTGATGATATTTATAACGACGTTGAAACGCAGGTGAATGGATTATCTGATTTTCCTCCTGAAAATGCTGAACGCCCAATTATTAAGAAAATTAAAGTGACGCCTAATGTTTTAACGCTCGCGCTTTATGGTGAGGTAAGCGAAGGCACATTGAAGTTTTGGTCAGAAACAATTGAAGACGAATTGCGCCAATTACCCGGCGTCGCCAAGACAGCCGTCAGGGGCATTCGCGACTACCAAATCTCGATTGAAATATCCGAAGAAAGCCTAAGACAGTACGATTTGAGCCTAGATGATATAGGAAACGCTGTGGCGCGTTTCTCAAGTGACATTCCCGCAGGAACCATTGAATCGCGCCAAGGTGATATATTGCTGCGGGTTCAGGAAAAAAAATATACCGGCGAAGAATTTGAAAATATTGTTGTCCGCACATTGGATAATGGGTCATCCCTACGCATCAAAGATATTGGTGAGGTCGTGGACGGGTTTCAAGACAGAAATCTGATTAGCCGCTTTAATGGTCAGCCAGCCGCCTTTATCGACGTATCACGAAGCGATACCGGCGACACCTTAAGCGTTGCAAAAACGGCGAAGGATTATTTAAAGACGGTTTCACTTCCCAAAAATATAACGCTGTCATTACAAAAAGATGAAACCATTGTTTTGCAGGAACGCATCAACCTTATGCTCCGCAATGCTGTTTTGGGTTTTATGCTCGTCTTTTTGATCTTGCTGGTTTTTCTTGATCTAAAGCTCGCCTTTTGGACCAGCGTTGCCATTCCTGTTTCCTTTATGGGCGGACTGATGATTATAGGGTTCATGGGGTACAGCCTGAATATGGTGTCCATATTTGCGCTTATTGTTGTGCTGGGGGTTGTTGTTGATGATGCGATTGTTACAGGCGAGAGCATTTTTGATGCGCAAGAGAAACACCCCAACAACCCAGATGCATTTTTAATTGGTGTGCGTAATGTGCTGGCGCCGGTGACGATTGGCATCATGACCACGATTGCCGCGTTTGCGCCCTTGATTTTCAGCACCGGTATTTTAGGGCAAATCATTATGGTGATCCCCATCGCGGTGATCCCGATTTTGATTATTTCCTTGCTTGAAGCTTACTTCATTTTGCCTTCTCACCTTTCCAGTCCAAAGCGCTGGAGCAAGGGCATCATTGTAGACATTCAGAGCCAAGTTACGAAATTTTTATCCTACGCAACCAAACGCTTCATTTTGCCCGCTGCCAAGTTTTGTTTATTTTGGAGATACGCTTCTATTTCTGCCTTTATCGCACTGGCGATTATCACGGTGGGTATGTTTCAAGGCGGTCATATTCGCTTTATCTTCTTCCCACAAATTGAGGCTGACGAAGTTTTAATCTCGGTTGAAATGCCGCAAGGCACGCCGTTTTCCATCACTCAAGAAACAATGCTGACGATTGAGGACGCCGTTCAAGATGTGCGAAATGAGGTTGAAAGCGCGGGCAATACAGTATTTAAAAGTATCTCTTTGAGCATTGGTGAAAAAGCCGGATCAAGCGGCGGGCCGGGCGGCACGAACCAGAGTTTTGGCGGTAATAATCTGGGTGAAATGAAACTGCAACTTGTGTCTTCTGATTTACGGGTGCAATCCTCCTCAGAAATTGAATCAATGGTGCAAGAAATTATCTCTGGTAAAAAACTCTTCCTTTTTTCAAAAGCGAATACCTTCCTTGTTCCAGATAGGAATATTCAATCAGTAATCACAGATGCATTTCCGGCAATTTTTAAAACAAAGGTGAAACATACTGGACTACATGTGCTTGATATTGAGATTACTAAATATACACCGGTCGCATTATGGTGTCAGGAAGTTAATCCCGAGCTGGCTGAAGGTATTGTTACGATCGATTCAGAACAAGAGGGTGACGTTGATTCAGAAGATGTAATAGTTGCTGATGATCTCAACGATATTACAATGCAACGTATATTTGATAGAGAGGATTGTTTTTATATTAATGATCAGGCATTTATCTTTGAATCTCAGGAGATGAGTGATCAAAATGAATACGTCAAAAAGAGTATAAAAAAGCATTAGAAGAAGTTGCCGAAGCAGCCAAGGGACTTCAAACAGTACAAACTGCCGAGAAGAAAGCTCTTCAAAAACTAGAAACAATGAAATCGTAGTTTATAATTAAAGAAGTTAAAAATTTAGATTTTGGAATAACACCAAAAAAAGTATCGGGAAGAGTCTGAAAATCAACGCGCATGGTTTCGGCTGGGTCGGGGTCTTCATCTTTTGCGAGATAATTGGCAGCGTGCATTTGACCGCGCCCCAAGGCTTTTCCGCGAGAAGTGCCATCCAGCCAGCCGACGATATAGTCGTTTTCGGGCGCACCG
>CAKZMN010000259.1 GCA_937128575.1 uncultured Alphaproteobacteria bacterium
GATTACTTCGAGCAGCATGAAGGCTATAAGGAAGGGGGGCGCTCGATGGATCCTGGTGATTTTAGTTTGCGCAAGCTGGGTGATGAAGCGCAGTATATGCGCTTAGGGCATTTTGAGGGTTTGGGCTTTCCCTTTTCGATCACCGTACTCGAAGGCCAAAAGTTATTGGGGATGACATCAAAATCGTATTTGCTCGGTGCAAAATTGCTGTTGCGTTATTGGTTGGATATTCGCGCGCGCTTAAAAGGGTCCCAAGATGATCGCGTCGGCGTTGGTCAAGCTTTGGTGGCCAAACTCCGGCGTTCGTTAATGGATCGCGATATTCCGCTTCAGTTTCAAAATCACCGCCAAATAATGTTTCGGGGTAGTTGATGAAGGTAGGGAAATAAATCGCGCCCTGATGCCGCACAATGATGGGTTTGTCATTGGCGATAAATTCCGCAAATAAACATACTATCAACAGCGCAAGGAAAATCCAGAGGCTCCAAAACCCGCGCTTATTGGCGCGGAACTGAGCAAGGCGTCTTTGTGTGATTGGTGAAACAGCCATCATCCACCCCGCGCTTCAAAATCAATGCGGGGATCAACCGTTACATAAACCACATCGCGGATCAGGGTCGTCAGCAAGCCAATCAGCGCAAAGATGTAAAGTGTGCCCAGCACAACGGGATAATCACGATTAATCACGCTCTCATAACCAAGCAAGCCCAATCCATCAAGGCTAAAAATTACCTCAATCAATAATGATCCGGTAAAGAAAATATGGATGAAGGCCGCTGGGAATCCTGCAATGACAATCAGCATCGCATTGCGAAACACATGGCCATATAGCACTTGTCGCTCCGACAGGCCTTTTGACCTCGCGGTTAAAACATATTGTTTGCCGATCTCATCAAGGAATGAATTTTTAGTGAGCAGGGTGAGGGACGCAAAGCCCGAAATTACCATCGCCGCCACAGGCAAAACCATATGCCATGCATAATCACCAATTTGCTGTAGCAAACTCATGCTCTCAAATCCATCGCTGGTGAGGCCGCGCAGCGGGAAAACATCCCAATATCGCCCCCCCGCAAACAGTACAATCAGCAAAATAGCAAACATGAATGAAGGGATGGCGTAGCCAACAAAGATCGCGACGCTGGTCCAAATATCAAACGCTTCACCATCTTTCACGGCCTTTTTAATGCCCAGTGGAATAGAGATCAGATAAATCAGCAGCGTTGACCAAAGCCCCAATGAAATGGAAACGGGCATCTTTTCCAGCATTAAATCAATCACGCCAATATCCCGGTAATAGCTTTGCCCTAAATCAAACTGAACATAGTTCTTCAGCATGATCCAAAACCGCTCATAGGCCGGTTTGTCAAAGCCGTATAGTGCCTCTAGCTCGGCAATAAATTCTGGGTCTAAACCTTGCGCGCCGCGATACTGGTTATTCTGTCCGGTGCTTTGCGCGCCTGCGCTGGCGCCCATGTCGCCGCCCGACCCGCCGCCAAAACGCGCGGTCGCCTCTGTGCTGTGACCTTGCAGTTCCGCAATCATTCGCTCCACGGGGCCGCCGGGCACGAACTGAATAATCACAAAGCTAATCAGCATAATACCCATCAAAGTGGGCAACATCAGAAGCAATCGTTTGAAAATATAAGACGCCATGCCGTTATAGTGTCATTGCATCGCGCTAATCGCAATTCACAATTGCGTAGAATTATAAAGCTTTCACAAGAGAATTTGATTGGGCCCTAAAGCTTAAGATTCCAATCCTGAACAACCCAGGCATCATCAACATATTTTAAAATCGCTAGCGCCCCAGTAGAGAGCTTAATATTATGTTTGGCGCTAAAGCCCTCAAAGTCACTCGTGATGTATGGGGCAAATCGGGCGATGCCGTTGGATGTGACAACCAAAACGGTTTCGTTATCATCAAAAGCGCGGATTTGATCTTCGAATTTTTTCCAGTTTTGAATGATCTCATCGGGATCAACAATCCAACCATCGGGAACAATGGCCTTTTCGTCCCAATCGGCAATCGCCTGCGCGCCAATGCGGGCAATAACCTCATCTTCGGTTTTATTTTCATCTGGCCCGTAATCAACTTCGTTAAATATATCAAGTTGGTATATAGGATTGCTAACGCCAGATTCCTTTATTGCGATATCCGCCGTTTCGATAGTGCGTTTCAAGCTTGATGTATAAACAGCGTCCGGTATCAATCTGTTTTCACTTAAATATTTACCAATTTTTCGTGCTTGCTCTTGTCCGCTCTCCACTAGGGGGAGGTCGGTGCGCGCGCCAACGCGGGTGGGTGTATCGCTGGGGCCAAACGTGTTGCCGTGGCGAGCAATTATAAGCGTGGTCATTACGGATTGCCCTTAGAATGTTTTTTGATGAACCATCGGATCACCATATTGTTCAATGCGGCGCTCTGCGCGGTCTATATCTTCTTGGCTATCTATGCCCGATTGAATTTGCCCGGGGGCGATATCAACATCAACAGTCTGTATTTTAATGTCGTTCTCCAATAGCCTTAATTGCTCCAGCCCCTCTAATGTTTCATAAGGACTAGGGGCGGAGGCACAAAATTTTTCTAAGATATCCGTGCGATATCCGTATAAACCAACATGTTGATATACGGGGGAATATTCACTTTTTGTGCGCAATTCTTCTTCGCCGCGAATGGCGGGCAGGATGTTTTTTGAAAACCACACAGCTTGCGCGGCGGGCGTAAGTATGGCCGTGGTGCCGCTGAAGGGCGTGGTCTTTTTTGCCTCCCGCAAACGATCTAGATCGCGCCAGCTCAAATTATGAACAGGCGTAACGACTTCGTGCTCTGGGTTGTCATGGAAGGCTTCAATGATTTTTTTGATCGCCAGTGGCTCAGTAAACGGTGCATCGCCTTGAAGGTTTAAAATGAAATCAGGGCGGTGCTTCAGCTTTTGTGCCGCCGCCAGCGCTCGATCAGAGCCCGTTGCGCATTTCTCGCTAGTCATCACACAAGCGGCGTCAATTTTCTGCGCATGCTTTTGTATCTCTGCATTATCCGTCGCCACGCAAACCCCAATATTGGGATAATCTCGAGAGGCATATTCCGCCAAAGCCACAACGCGCTGAAGCATCGTAACGCCCGCAATTTTAAGAAGCGGCTTTCCCGGTAGGCGGGTTGATCCGTAACGCGCTGGGATGATTATAGCGATGTTTGGCGCGGCGCTCATTTCTCTTCCCACCATGTCTCGGTGATAAGTGGGCTGATGGGGGATAATTGCTCTGGGCGCTGTAATCTAGACCAATAAGCAACGCGCCATTTGGGGTAGTGCCACATCGGAATGACATAGTGACTCCAAAGCAATATACGATCCATCGCGCGGGTCTTGGTAACCAAATCTTCGCGAGAGGTAGCATGAATTATCTTTTCAATAAAACCGTCAATCACCGGATCACTCACACCAATATAATTGCGCGCGCCGGGCATGTTGGCCTTTGCGCTGCCCCAGAAATCGCGCTGTTCATTGCCAGGGGAATTGGACTGCCCAAACACACCAATCGTCATATCAAAATCAAATTCGTTCATCCGATTTTGATATTGCGCCGTATCCACAACCCGGAAACTGGCCTTAACGCCAATGCGCTCTAGGGCTTTGGTGAATGGTAAAACCCAACGCTCAAATTGCGGATTTGAATCTAGGATTTCAAATTCCAAACGCTGCCCGTCTTTTGCGCGAATGCCATCGGCGACAAGTTTATAGCCCGCATCATCCAAAATTTTTGCGGCAATGCGAAGGTTCGCGCGATTGCTGCCTGATCCATCACTAACTGGCGGTGCATAGGTCGTGGTGAAAACTTCCGCCGGAATTTTTGCGCGGTGCGGCTCTAAAAGTGCAAGCTCTTCGGAGGACGGCAGGCCGCTAGAGGCGAGCTGGGAATTCTCGAAATAACTATCTGTGCGGGTGTATGTACCAAATGCAAATTGTCTATTCGACCATTCAAAATCAAATGCGTAAGCCAGCGCCTTGCGCACCTCAACATCTTGAAAAATAGGGCGGCGTATATTGTAGATAAAGCCCTGCATGCCTGATGGGCGAGCATTTTCAATTTCTTCTTTGGTGATGCGGCCATCTTTGACCGGCGGCGCGTTATATCCTTGCGCCCATAGCTTTGCAGTGTTCTCCAGCTTTACATCATATTCACCAGCAAAGAACGCTTCCAAGGCAACATTACTGTCGCGGTAATAATCATATTCAATGGTATCAAAATTATACATGCCCTTAAAAAACGGTAAATCCTTGCCCCACCAATTATCGGCGCGCACATATTGAATAGAGCGCCCAGCATCAATCTTGCCAACCTTATACGGGCCACTGCCGAGCGGCGCCTCAAGTGAAGATTGATCAAAGTTGCGTCCTTCGGCGGTCCAAAAATGCTTGGGCAGCACAACCATTTCGGCGACCACAAGCGGCAGCTCTGCATTGCCAGAAACTGAAAAATCAAATTTCACGCGCGACGGGGTAATGGCGGTCACTGTCTTAACGTCACCCCAATAGGCTTTAAAAAATGGATTGCCTTTTTCGATCAGCGTATTGAATGTCCAAACTACATCTTCCGCTGTAACGGGCTTATCATCATGCCATTTTGCTTCTGGGCGAATGTTAAACGCGACCCAAGAACGATCTTCGCCGATTTCAATGCTCTCGGCTAAAATGCCATATAGGGAAAAGGGCTCATCCCACGCATTTTGCATCAGGCTTTGATAAACCAAGCCGCTGCGCACATAATTCATGCCCGCCGCTGGGGTGCCTTTAATGATAAAGGGGTTAAGGCTGTCAAAGCTGCCGATCACTTGATTTTTTATAGTGCCGCCGTTTGGCGCATCCCGGCGCACGTAAGCTAATTGCGTGAAGTCTTTGGCGTATTTCACACTGCCATGTAAGGCCACTGCGTGTTTCGGATCAGCCGCGCTAACGCTGTCTTGTGCATGGCTATGAAGAGGGAGGAGAAGAAGACAAGCGGCGAATAGAACTCTCATGTTTTTTTATCCTGACAATCAAAAAACGATTTAATTATTGATGTGATTTAATGATCTAGAGTGTCCACTATATGCGCTATTTTTTCAAGCGCTGTGTCTTCTTCTTGGGTTCTGTTTGAGCTGCGCTGGGGCGCGCCGTTGTTTTTTGATAGGCCGCTTGTATGTCCGGCTTGCCAAGGAAGAACCCTTGCCCGTAATGAATGTCAAAATCCAAAAGCTCTTTGAGCGTTTTTTCATCTTCAATTTTTTCAACAATCAGCGCGATGTTATTATTCTCAAGCTTACGCTTCATATGCCAGATAGCCGCCGCGCCTTTGCTATTTTTACTTTTTTCAAGTAGCTGGCTAGCGTTCATTTTAATGAAGCGCACCTTCAGCATTTGTAGGATGCTCAGATCAAAATCATGATGCTTGATGTGATCAAGCGACAGGTGGCATCCAAGCGTGCCCAGCCCGCGCAGCACTTCGGTTACCGAATGGCGCATATTATCAAAGTCATCTTGGCTAATCTCAAACACAAGACGGGAAGCCATCACGCGGTTTTTGGCAATGAACCCCAAAAGGCGCTTCATAAAGCGTGTGTTTTGAAGTGTGGAGGAGGAGATGTTCAAGAAAAATGTCTGCGCACTATTGCGCGCCGCATTATGTTTTAGTTGCTCTAAGCATTGCATCAACAGCAAATCATCTACATCGCCCATCATATTCTCGGCGCGGGCAATATCCATGTAACGTGAGGCCGGAACGTATAGCCCCGATTTGACGCGGATGCGGGCAAACATTTCAAAATACTGAGTTTTGCGCTGGGGCAGGCGCATAATCGGCTGAACAAAAACGCCGATGTTTTTGTCATGAAGTGCATTTTCCAACAGCTCAAGAACCACCTCATCACTAAGGTCGTTGTAATATTCTAGCTCCTCATCATTGGCCGCCTGTAGAGCAGTTTTCTGTTCGATGATCATGTCTGGGCGCACTGCGTTTGGCATGGTGGCTAGATCAAAAATAACTGGGTTTTTAACCGGCTGCGCTTCCAATACTTCAATTTTGGGCGCGGCTGATTTTTTGTATTTTGGCTTGTTTAATTTGACGGGTTTTGTTTTTTGAGTCTTGCGCTTGGGCGCTACTTTTTTGCGTTTGGTCGTGTTGGTTTGAACGCTGCGGCGGTTGTTTTCAAACATTGCTGCGCATGTCACGGCCAAAATGACTGTCACTACGATGGCTAAATTAACCGAAATTGCGCCAGCCACGCCGATCATAATAAATGCCACAAGGGTGGCCACCGCCAACACACCTTTGCGAACTTTAACGCTGGATTCTTCGTTATTTCTGCTGCGCGCTTTAGCCATTTGATGCACTCCTTCGTTCTACCGTGCTATCGATCCCTATCGCTTGTGAGATATGGGTAAAGCCATCGCGCTTAAGTAAAGCGAGCAAATCATTGTTGATTGAATTCACAACGCCGGGGCCTTTGAAAATTAAACCGGAATATAGCTGCACAAGGCTTGCGCCCGCTTTGATTTTTTCGTAAGCATCCGCGCCGGATGATATCCCGCCCACGCCAATGATCGGCATCTTCCCATCGGTTAGCTCATAAAAGCTACGGATGATCGCGGTTGATTTGTCGCCCACTGGCTTGCCGCTCAGGCCGCCTTGGCGCTTCGCAAATTTCTCAGGTAAATTTGCCGGGCGATCAAGTGTTGTATTGGTCAAAATAAGACCATCAATCTTCGCCTCCATAACGGCGCTAGCCAGTTCTTCTTGCTGCGCTTTGTCTAGATCAGGTGCAAGCTTTAGCAAAATCGGAGGAGGGTGGTCGCCGCATGATTTTGCGCGCTCTGCCTTCACCGCCGCGAGCAGTTCTAACAAAGGCTCGCGCTTTTGCAAATCACGCAGGCCCGGTGTGTTGGGTGATGAAATATTCACGGTTAAATAATCCGCCATCGGCCCAAGCATCTTAATCAGGACGCTATAATCTTTCGCGGGCTCGCTCTGGCTTTTATTCATACCAATATTAACGCCAATAACGCCCGCGGGGCGCTGGCGTGATCCAAGAAACTTACTGAGATTGGTTTTAAACATGTTCATGCCGCCATTGGGGAAGCCCATGCGGTTAATCACGGCCTCTTGCTCTGGGCAGCGGAAAATGCGCGGCTTATCATTACCATGTTGCGGCTTGGGTGTTACGGTGCCGGCTTCGACGAAACCGAACCCCAGCTTAAAGGCGGGGCCAATCACCTCGGCATTTTTATCAAAGCCCGCGGATAGGCCGACAGGGTTGGGGAATTTAAGTCCCCAAATTTCAGATAACCCACAAGTAGAAAGCCAAACCAAGTTAAATTGACTGTTAAGTTCCCCAAGCTTTTCGTAAGACCTTAAAAGGTAAAACGTCATCCAGTATGTATTCATTGTAATCTCCAAAGTGGTTCCATGGTCGCCATAACCATGAAACCAATATAAACAGTGTTTGCTTAATGTCAATACGTATTTTTAATTATTTTAATTAAAAACCAGACCAAGAGTATTATATCATCATTAGTGATACTATTTTGTAACAAAGATGATACATTCAAAGCAAAAAGAACAGTAAAATATTAGGAGGGCGACTTTAATTTAAAAAATAAGTATACAATGCAACATCCTAATTATTCGTGTCCAAAGTGTGAGAACAGAACGTATCAAGTAGCAGAACTGAGAGCTACAGGCGGAACGTTGTCTAAAATATTTGATATTCAAACTGAAAAATATACCTCTGTTACTTGTGATAGGTGTACATACACAGAGTTTTACAAGGCGAAAACAAGTGCCATAAGTAATATATTTGATTTGTTTACGAGTTAAATTTGCAATATAGTTTTAGCAATCCAAAAGTAAATTAAAATGCCAAAAATATCATTGCTTGTAGTTATAAATGGACCAGTAGCAATGGCAGGGTCAATATTACGTTTGTGCAAAAATAACGGGATAAAAGTTACAATAATGCACGCAACAATTATCACAACAAATAGAGAAATAGATATGGCTAATGCGGTTAGC
>CAKZMN010000260.1 GCA_937128575.1 uncultured Alphaproteobacteria bacterium
CTTTGTAAAACGCCTCGCTTGGATGCTTTCAAGGTCTCAATGTCATCCGCATCTGGTTCATCTGATAGTGAAGCGTCACAATAGGCCGACAAATCAACCCAGAAATCTACGTCTGAAAATCTAGAGATAAGCGTATTTGTTTCTAGGCAGGCCGTTGATTTCTCACCGCTATATAGCATCGATAAAACTCCGCCGCGCGCCAAGCTCTCATGATAGGCCTCGCCCTCAACTTTTGCGTAAAGTGCATAGGCCTGATCATACCGTCCGCCTTTAAGCAGCTTATATAGCCTTAAACTGAGCAAATCTTGTCCTGCTACCGGCTCAATATCATTATTCAGCTTTGTGCTATCTGCGCTGCTGAGTAAAACACCAGATAATAATCTTTGCATCGTTGGTGATTTAGACGCCGCAGGCACGTTACGTAACAAGGCAACAGCAACGCTTCTATCGGTGTTCTTCCATAAATTTCGTCCAAGGCTTCCATCTTGCTCGCGCTCATATAGGCCGAGGTTTTCAATATCTCTATAATCCACATCCAAGATAGCGGGGCGTGTATCTGAAAGCGCAACCGCGCCTTGCCCTGTATCGTCGGCAACCACCCCCGAAGCTGTAAAACTTAGGATTAAGAAAAGTCCAAAAATTAATCTAGTCATTGGTAAATTGCTCGCTAGGAATTTCTTTTGAAACATCGCTTTGTTGAATGGGGACGTCAACAACGGCAAAATAAACAAATCCGCCGACAAGCAATATTGGAACTAGGATAAATATTAATTTTAAAAGTTTCATAATTGGAATCTTGCGTGCTGTGTTTGTTTATCTATGATGCAGATATTGGAATTGCTTGTACCCTATAGAAAGGATCGCGGCATTTCAATTAAGATTTTTCGATAATCACAATGGTATAAACAACATTCTTCATGTCCTTTAAAGATATAGAAATCATAAAAAATGCTCTGGATCGTCCCATAATATTGGTGGGTATGATGGGCGCAGGTAAATCCCACGTGGGCGCGGCGCTCGCCAGAAGCCTTGGCCTAGAATTTATCGATAGCGACAAGGTTGTAGAGCAGCGCGCAGGGTGCTCGGTCGCGGAAATATTCGAAAGCTTCGGAGAGGAAAAATTCCGCGAGGCTGAAAAAAATACAATCTTGAATTTACTAACCCAGCCTCCCCAAGTTATTGCAACGGGCGGCGGAGCCATAACAAATGATGAAACACTTTCTCATATAAAGGCGCAAAGCTTATCTGTGTGGCTCAATCCCGATATGCCGCTTCTCATGGATAGATTAAGCGGTAAAAAGCAAAGCCGTCCTTTGCTGCAAACGGATAATCCGGAGGACACCATCGCCGCGCTGATGCAAAGCAGGGCAGGGCTATATGAACAGGCCGATATTAATTTAGAAATCACCAGCGCAGATCAGGCGCAAACCCTCAGCCGCCTTATAAAGAAGTTGTCTGAACGCCTAAATACCGCTAGGTTCTGAACTCTTATTTAAAGAAGCGAGATATGGACACAAACATAGTAACAATCGATCTGGGGCTGCGCTCCTACGATATATATATCGGCTCCGGTTTGCTGTATCGGTTCGCCGATTATGTCCCTATGGAGCTAGAGGGCGTTAAAACCTATATCGTCACTGATACAAACGTAGAATCAGATGCGCAGCGCGTTCAGAGCCAATTATTGGACGCTGGCGCGGCTTGCGCTGAAATTCTAGTTTTGCCCGCGGGCGAGCAAACCAAATCATTCACCAAGGTCGATAAAATAACAGACTGGCTGTTCGATAATGGCGTCAGCCGCGACTCGGTTCTAATCGCCGTCGGCGGCGGCGTGATTGGTGACATTACGGGATTTTGCGCTTCAATCACCATGCGCGGCATTCAATATATTCAAGTGCCCACCACATTATTATCGCAGGTCGATAGCTCCGTTGGCGGTAAGACGGGCATTAATACCCGCAAGGGCAAAAACCTTGTCGGCAGCTTCTATCAACCCGTCGCCGTAATTGCCGACATCGATACTTTGAAAACACTGCCCAAGCGTGAATTGCTCGCCGGATATGCGGAAGTTCTGAAATACGGCCTAATCCGTGACGCGGCCTTCTTTAATTGGCTGGTGAAAAACGGCACGGATGTTTGCGACCTCAATGAAACGGATGTGGCCTACGCAATTGAAGAAAGCACCAAGGCCAAGGCCATGTTGGTGCAATCTGATGAGCGCGAGCAAGGGCAGCGCGCATTGCTAAACCTTGGGCACACTTTCGGACACGCGCTAGAAACCGCAGCTGGCTATGATGGTCGTCTGCTTCACGGCGAAGCGGTGGCTATAGGCATGGTTATGGCCTTTGATTTATCTGTGCGCATGAAAATTTGTGAACGTGCCGATTTAGAATCGGTAGAAAAGCACCTGGGTGATATCGGTCTGCCAACGCGCGCTTCATATCTACAGCCCGCCTTAACCGCTAGCGTTGATGAACTGCTCAAGATAATGAGCCGCGACAAAAAAGTCGAAAAAGGCAAGCTGCGCTTTATCGTCACAAACGGTATCGGTGACGCCTTCATTGAAGATGCTGTCCCGGAAAAGCTCGTGCGCGCCGTATTGGAAGAATCACTAGGCGGTAAAGGCCGCAGCGGCAAAACCAACATTAAAAAATCATTCGATGACTACGGAGTAAAAGGTCTATGGAAGTCAGTCTTCTCATCTCATTCATAGCCGTCGGCGTTCTTATATTGCTCTCGGCATTTTTCTCCGGCTCAGAAACGGCTTTTACCGCCGCCTCTAAAGTGCGTTTGCACACAAAAGAAAAAGAGGGCAGCAAAAGAGCAGCGCTGGTAAATAAAATTCGTCGTAAAAAAGACCGCATGATTGGCGCGCTTTTATTGGGCAATAACTTGGTCAATATTTTGGCCTCTGCGATTGCAACAAGCGTAATGATCAAATTATTTGGTGAGGCGGGCGTGGTCTATGCCACACTTGTGATGACCATGCTGGTTCTCATTTTCGCCGAAGTTCTGCCCAAAACATACGCGCTTCATCACGCAGAAGGCATGGCGATTAAAATTGCGCCAATCATTCGTTTGGTTATCTTCATTTTCGCGCCCATAACCGAAGCCGTAACATGGATCGTGCGTATGTTCCTAAAGCTATTTGGCGTTGACGTGTCAAAGGTTGGCGCGGGCTCTCATTTAGAATTATTGCGCGGTGTGATTGATATGCATCACGGGCCAGAGGAAGAAACGCAAGAACAGCGCGCCATGCTGCGCTCCATACTTGATCTGGCGGATGTGGACGTGGAAGATATCATGATCCACCGTAAAAATGTGAGTATGCTCGATGCCTCAAAACCGTCACAAGAAATTGTGCAAGAGGTTCTCGATAGCCCGTTCACGCGCCTACCAATTTGGGATGGCGACCAAGATAATATCACTGGCGTGCTGCACGTTAAGTTACTATTGCGAGAGTTAAGCGAATGTGGCGGCGACCCGGCAAAGGTGAGTTTGGATAATGTGGTCATGGAGCCATGGTTCATTCCTGAGACCACAACGCTTTACGATCAACTCCAAGCCTTCCGCGAGCGTAAAGCGCACTTCACTGTGGTTGTTGATGAGTATGGTAGTTTCATGGGCGTTGTAACCCTCGAAGATATTTTAGAGGAAATCGTTGGTGAGATTGATGACGAGCATGATGAAACGGTTCCCGGCGTGCGCAAGAGCGAGGCGGGCACATATCTTGTTGATCGCTCCGTTACTATCCGTGATTTAAATCGTGAGTTTGAATGGGAATTGCCCGACGCGCCAGATTATTCAACACTTGCTGGGTTAATTTTGCATGAGGCTCAAACACTTCCCGAACCGGGACAGAGTTTCCGTTTTCATGGCTTCCGTTTTGATATCGTCCGCAGGCAGCGTAATCAAATCACGCGCGTGCGCATTATCGAACCTACGAAGTAATGGCCTTGCTCGCGGCCTTTACGTTCTGCTCCAAATGTTCAGGATTAATGGTACCGACAATAAGACCGTTTACACCCGCATGACCAAGCGCAAATCTCATTGCGTGTTCGACCGGATCATCGCCGCCCAAATCATCAATGTGACCACTCGCCAGCGCTTTTTTGAGCAGCAAGCCCTTGCCCGTTTTCGCGGCATAATCCAAAACAGGTTTCTCATCGGTATAAACCGGATTGTAACTCGCCATCACAATATCAAGCAGCTCCAGCGCCATAATGCCGCCTTCAATCGTTTTCGTTGACGCGCCAATCGCCTTTACTAGACCTTGTTCTTTGAACTCATACAGCGTTTCAATCAATGCGTTATCACTCAAAATCTCCATGTCCCGTCCATCGGAATGAATCAAAAGCGCATCTATATAATCAGTATTTAATCGCTCAAGCGACCGCTCTAAGCTGCGTTTAAAATGATCGGGCGTGAAGTTATAGCTGGGTTGCCCACCCTCAAATTCTTCGCCCGCCTTGCCGATAATTACCCAATCTTCGCGCTGCCCCGCCAGCAAACGCCCAAGGCGCTCTTCGCTCTGACCGTACGCCGGCGCGGTATCGAGCATGTTAATGCCAAGCGCCTTGGCGCGAGCCATAAAATCATGCAGAAATTCTTCATCCGGAATGTCAAAGCCTTGCGGATATTTCACGCCTTCATTGCGGCCAAATTTCACCGTGCCCAGCCCAAGGGGGGATATGTCTAATCCGGTCTGGCCTAGTTGTCTTTTGTCCATATCGCTTTATCCCATGGCGCGCGTGCATAATCAACGGGCGGCAAAAATGACCAATCATGGTCTGTGTTTGATGGTTTTATATTCTCGCGCTCTAAATGCTCCAGCACCATATCCGACAGCAGCGGCGCAAAGGTCAGCTTCGTAGGCCAGCAATAAAGCACATCGCCGCATGTGTGAATGGCAGGTTGATCCGGTAGCCACCCCTTCATGCTTGGTGCGCTCTCAATCCGGTCAATCGGCAGGGGCGCCCATTCCACGTTCGATAAATCCACTTGCGGCAGATATTTGGCAAACGCTTTGCGCGCGCCCTTATAAACCTTGGCTGGGTCATCATCCTTTGCCTGCTCCGCCACGCCGCCGCCCAAATACCAAACAATACAGCCATCTTCGGCTATATGGCTAGTGATGGTGGCAACGGGTTTTTCGGATGCGCCAACCAAATGCGCATAAAGCGGGTAGGGCGCATGCTTCATCATACCCATCAATAACGGGCGCGCCTGCGTTTTCATTCCCGCATCATCGCCGCGCCGTTTTGCAATATCTGCATTACTACCTGCCGCGGTCACGACATAGCTCTTTGCCTCAATGCCGTGTGCATTCATATATTCAAATGGATCACGATCATCAATTTTGCGAATTGAATTTTTATAGGGTTCCGCCAGTGCGCGAATTATTTGCGACACATCCAAAACCGGCTCATCCATGTAAATCAATGTGCCGTCAAATCCGGTTTGTTCAATATGCTCCGGCCATTCGCTGCGCTCAATCTCACGAACGCTGCCGCCCAATGCCTTCTTTGATGCCAGTGCAATCAAATCCCCCATCATGCCGGGCGGTATCATTAAATATTGTGAGGAAACCGCTGTGTCTGCCGCAGATAAATCGACCGCACCAGCGCCGCGCAAGGCATCACGCCACAAATCCGGCATCGCACTAATCGATTTTGCTAATGCATTTACCTTGCCCGCAAAGGCATATTTTAAACCTGAATGAATAATGCCTTGCGACGCCAAGGTCTGGCCGCATCCAATCGCATCCCGTTCCAGCAGCAGCGCATCATAACCCATGCCCCGCAAACGATTAAACAGCCACAGCCCCGCAATGCCCGCACCAATAATTACAATATCAACCTTATGCGCGCTCATGTGTTCAACAACCAATTGCGAATGACAGAAATTTGATCTGGCGCCATCAATGACGGCACATGACCGCAGCCTTTAAAGACTTCTAAATCAAACTCGGGGCCGCGCTTTTTCATTGCCTTGATCATTTTCTTCGTCAGCAACACCGATTGCTTGCCCTGCATCACCAACAATGGGCATGTAATTTCGTCCCAATAATTCCACAAATCAACATCACCAATCGGGCTATCTTCAAATACAACCGCAATATTGGGGTCATAGGAATAAGTGATGCGCCCATCACTGGTGGCGCGCGCATTATGCTCCGCCATGTGTTTCCATTGCTCATCTGTCACCGGCCCCCACGTCAGGCCCCGCGTCGCGCGCATGCGCGTTTCCAAGTCAGGAATATTGTCGAATATATAAGTCTGCGAGATAACTTTGTGAATGAACTTCAGCGCCGCCATCGGCACTTCGGGGCCGACATCATTAATCATCATGCGCTTAATCGGACTGTTCGGCACGCCCGCCAGATATATCCCCAAAAGACCGCCCATAGAAACGCCCAGCCAATCAACACTGCCGGGTTCAGTCAAATCCAAATGCGCCAGCAGCGCCATCAAATCTTGAATATATTGCTCGTAATTATAATCCAGCGGATCATCTAAAAAATCGCTGCGCCCGCGGCCGGGCATATCAACACAAATCAGGCGATGCCCATGCAGGATTAAATTTTCAGCTAGGAAATCAAAATCATGCCCATTACCCGTCAGGCCATGAACACAAATAATCGGATTGCCGTCTTCCGGCCCCCAGTCATTATAAACAATCCTATGCGGACCGTGTTTACCAAGGCTTGAAAATTGTTTTTCTGAAAAGCTCATGCACCAACTTTAGGAAGATACAGCTATTATAGCTAGCCCTAAAACTGTTTTATGCGCTAACTGTGCCCGCAATTTTACCGTGGCATGTTTTGTATTTTTTACCAGAACCACACGGGCAGGGGGCATTACGTGCAACCTTACCCCATGTGTCAGGCTTATTTGGGTCAAGTGGGCCGCGCGCCTTTTTCGGTAGGGGCGGCGCCAATTTTTGACGGCGAACCATGCCCGGTGGTGGGGCTTTTTGTGCGGCTTGTCCGCTGCCCATCATGGCTGGATCTTCGCGTGTTTGCTGCGTTTCGCCTGCGCCGTCACGATTAACGCTCAAGCCCACATTGCCCTGATCAATATTCACTTCAACCACGCTCAATGTCGATGTAACGCTTTCTTTCAGGTGCTCAAGCAATATCTCAAACAATCCAAAGGCTTCGGTTTTATATTCATTAAGCGGATCACGCTGCCCAAAGGAGCGCAAATTGATGCCCTGACGTAAATGATCAAGATTGAGCAAATGCTCTTTCCAGTGCTGGTCCAAAATCTGTAGAACAACGTGCTTTTCAACATTACGCCACAAATCTGGCCCAACATTGGCGGCCTTTTCGGCCATTTTGCGATCAGCAATATCCAAAATGCGTTCAAACATTTCTGCGCCCGCAATGCCTTCTTCCTTTGCCCAATCATGAACGGGTAAATCCTGTCCAAGCAGGCGCTGCATATTAACGTGCAGGGCGTCCATATCCCATTTTTCGGCGTAACTGCCCGCGGGGATGGCTTCGGCAACGGCGTCTTCCAAAACATCATGGCGCATGTCTGAAACAAATTCTTCCAGATTGTCGCTCTCCATAATTTCGCGCCGCTGTTCGTAAATAACCTTACGTTGGTCATTCATAACATCATCAAACTTAAGCAGGTTCTTACGCACTTCGAAATGCATAGACTCAACCTTACCCTGCGCGCGTTGAAGCATGCGGGAAATAAGTGGATGCTCAAGCGCTTCACCTTCTTGCAAGCCAATGCGTTTATTCGCGAGCAAGCCCTCAAGCTTGTCACCGGCAAAAATGCGCATCAAATCATCTTCAACAGAAAGGAAGAAAATCGTCGCGCCGGGATCACCCTGACGACCGGATCGACCGCGTAGCTGGTTATCAATACGTCTTGATTCATGGCGCTCTGTTGCAATAACAAACAGGCCGCCCGCTTCTTTCACAACATCTTTATCGCGCGCTACTTCTTCATTGATTTTGGCAACCGCTTTGGCCTTTTTATCTTCAGACCAATCTGCATCAACTTCTTCTTTAACGCGCATCTCGGCGTTACCACCCAATTGAATGTCCGTACCGCGACCTGCCATGTTTGTGGCAATCGTCACCGCGCCCGGGCGTCCGGCCTGCGCCACGATGAAGGCTTCTTGCTCGTGATAACGCGCGTTCAAAACCTTGTGCTTGATCTTGGCTTTTTTAAGTTCTGCGGCCAAAGATTCAGATTTTTCAATTGATACCGTGCCCACCAAAATTGGTTGGTTGCGCTCTACGCATTCACGAATAACGTCAATAACGGCGGCATTTTTCTCAGCCAAAGACTTGTAAATTTTATCGTCGTGATCAATACGGGCAATCGGCACGTTGGTTGGCATTTCAACAACGCCAAGGCTGTAAATCTCATCAAATTCTGCCGCTTCTGTCATCGCCGTACCGGTCATACCGGCAAGCTTGGGATATAGACGGAAATAATTCTGGAAGGTGATAGAGGCCAGCGTCTGGTTCTCTGTTTGAATTTCAACGCCTTCTTTGGCTTCGATCGCTTGGTGCAAACCTTCGGACAGGCGGCGACCATCCATCATGCGGCCCGTGAATTCATCAATCAACATCACGCGGTTATCTTTGATGATGTAATCTTTATCTAAGAAAAATAGCTTATGCGCCTTAAGCGCCTGATTGGCGTGATGAACAAGATTAATGTTTTGAAGATCGTACATATTACCATCTTCCATCAAGCCTGATTCGCGCAGCAACTGCTCAACCTTTTCTGTACCTTCTTCCGTCAGCGCAATCGTCTTGTGCTTTTCCTCAAGCTCGTAATCGCTTTCATCCAAGTTCGGGATCAGTTTATCAACGGATGTGTATAGCTCCGTTGAAACATCGGATGGACCGGAAATAATAAGCGGCGTTCTGGCTTCATCAACCAAGATTGAGTCAACTTCATCAATAATTGCGAAGTTAAAGGCGCGCTGCACCATGCGGTCTAGGCGGAATTTCATGTTATCGCGTAAATAATCAAAGCCAAGCTCGTTATTCGTCGCGTAGGTAACGTCTGCGGCATAGGCCGCGCGGCGCTCATCATCATTCATGCCATTAACGATGCATCCGCTTGTTAACCCAAGGAAGCTATAAACAGCGCTCATCCATTGTTGGTCACGCTCAGCCAAGTAATCATTCACCGTTACAACGTGAACACCTTTACCGCTAAGGGCGTTTAGATAAACGGGCAGGGTGGAGGACAATGTCTTTCCTTCACCAGTTTTCATTTCTGCAATTATGCCTTTATGTAGAACAATACCGCCCAATAGCTGCACATCATAATGGCGCTGGCCAAGTGTGCGCTTGGCGGCTTCGCGAACAACCGCGAACGCTTCATACATAATATCGTCAAGTGTTTCGCCGGCCTCTAGTCTCTTGCGAAATTCTACAGTTTGCCCGCGCAGTTCGTCGTCACTCATGGCCTCATATGTGGGCTCAAGCGCGTTAATCGGCTCCAGATGTTTTTCAAACTTCTTTAACTGGCGATCATTTGATGATCCAAATATTTTTGCAGCAAAGCCAAGCAAAGCGGTATCTCCTTATGAATAGACTGTTTTGATATAAGGTCTTGGGGGCCTTGCGTCAATCTTTGTTGTGATTTGTTTAAGGTAACTGTTGAAAAGCTTATGCCCATTCGCTAGTGTTTGAAAATTAACACATATCAATCAATGTAAACCTTACTTAAGAGAAACTATTGAAGATGAACAAAAATATGAAAACAAACAATGAATCCGGCAATGTGCTCGTGATTGTTTTGGTGGCATTGGCCATCGTTGCTGTTGGTGTATTGGCCTACCTTTCCGGTCAATCGAAAAAAGAAGAGAGAATGCAAACCGCCGCCGCAAACGGGCAGGTCGCTGCACCTCAAGATGCTGATGCTGGTGAGCAGATGGTGATCAAGCCGGGCAACCCCGTTGTTGCCAAGGTTGATGGTCAAGAAATCACCCGCGTTGATGTATTCAACTTCATTCAAACGCTTCCGGCGCAAACTCGTCAACTTCCTGTGGCGCAACTTTTCCCCGTTGCCCTAGATCAGGTAATTAACGGTCGCATCATTGAAGAAAACACAAAGGGCGTACGCCTTGACTCAGATCCTGTTGTTAAGGAACGCCTCGCGAATGTGAAAAAGACAATCGTACGGGAAGTATATGTTCAAAAGCAGGTTGAGAAAAAATTGACTGATGAGCGCATTAAGGCCGCTTATGATCAATATGTGCAAAACTTCCCAGAAATTGATGAAGTGAAGGTTCGTCACATTCTTGTTGAAGACAAGTCAAAAGCAAAAGACCTAATCAAGCAGCTTGAAGAAGGCGCTGATTTCGCAAAGCTAGCAACTGAAAATTCAACAGATGGCACAGCAGAAAATGGTGGAGAGATAGATTACTTCGCCGAAGCTGATGTTGTTCCTGAATTCGCAAAAGCGGCTTTTGGTCTTGAGGCAGGCACATACACCAAATCACCCGTTAAAACGGAATTTGGCTTCCACATCATTGAAACGCAGGATAAGCGCAAGCGTCCTCCCGCTTCAATGGAGCAAGCAAAACCATTCCTAGAAGCTCAGCTTCGTCAGGTTGCCTTGAACGAAGTTGTTCAGGAATGGCGCGGCAAAGCCGATCTGGAGCGCTATGACATTAATGGCGACGCGATTGAGCCCGCTGCTGGTGAAGCTGCTAAGTAAGCTTAATATCAAAAGCTTAGAAGAATAATAAAAGCCGCAGGGGGAAATACTCTTGCGGCTTTTTTTAAATTATAAATCAAATCAGAGACATAAAAATGAATTGCGCCGAAGCCTTAGAAAAACCAAAACCCACACAGCCTGATCTACCGATTATTTTGGTCGCTGCTGCTGCGCTAATTGATAGTGCGGGCTGCGTTTTAATTGCGCAAAGACCAGAGGGTAAATCCATGGCTGGCCTGTGGGAATTTCCCGGCGGTAAGGTTGAGGCCGGTGAAACGCCAGAATTCGCATTGATGCGCGAGCTTGAAGAAGAGCTGCAAATTGAAACGCGCCCAACGTGCTACAGCCCCATCGCGTTTGCGTCTCACACTTATGATGACTTCCATCTTCTGATGCCGCTTTTTGCCTGCCGCACGTGGCGGGGCGAAGTCACCGCAAAGGAACACCAGGCCTTCAAAT
>CAKZMN010000261.1 GCA_937128575.1 uncultured Alphaproteobacteria bacterium
GATTCCAAGCGCCTGCTCATTTCTTAGCAGGTGGTTATACTTTGCAATACGATCTGAGCGCGCCAGAGAGCCCGTCTTAATTTGCCCCGCATTGGTCGCCACAGCCAGATCGGCAATTGTTGAATCCTCTGTCTCGCCGCTACGATGGGATAGCACCACACCAAAGCCCGCATCCTTCGCCATGGCAATCGCCTCAAGCGTTTCGGTCAGCGTACCAATCTGGTTAACCTTCACCAAAATGGCATTGGCTGATTTTTGCTCAATCCCCTGCGCCAAACGCTTTGGGTTTGTAACAAACAAATCATCACCAACCAATTGAACCTTGTCACCAATAGTCGCGGTCAAGTTCGCCCAACCATCCCAATCATCTTCATCAAGGCCATCCTCGATCGAAACAATCGGATATTTGGCGCACAAATCTTCGTAATAACGCACCATCTCGTCGGAGCCGAGCACCTTGCCCTCCCCCGCTAGATTATACTTACCGTCTTTATAAAACTCCGTCGCCGCACTATCGAGCGCCAGAACAATGTCCTCGCCCACCTTATAACCAGCAACTTCAATCGACTTCATAATGAAATCTAGCGCCTCTTCCGATGATTTTACGGCCGGTGCAAAACCGCCCTCATCACCAACATTGGTGTTATGCCCCGCCGCAGATAGCTGCGATTTCAACGCATGAAATATCTCCGCTCCCGCGCGCAAGCCTTCTGAGAAGCTGGCGCTAGAAATCGGCATCACCATAAATTCCTGAATATCAACGGGGTTATCCGCATGCGCGCCGCCGTTCAAAATGTTCATCATCGGCGTTGGCAAAACCTTAGCGTCATACCCGCCAAGCGCGCCCACATATTGAAACAGGGGAATGCCCTGCTCCGCCGCGCTGGCCTTCGCCGCCGCCATAGACACGCCGAGGATTGCATTTGCGCCAAGCTTGCCCTTATTCTCCGTGCTATCTAAATCAAGCATCGCGCTATCAATGGCCTTTTGATCGGAGGCATCCGCCCCCTTAAGCGCGCCCGCAATAGCGGAATTCACATTATCAACCGCCTTCAACACGCCCTTGCCACCATAGGCCGCCGCGCCGTCACGAAGCTCCACCGCTTCATATGCGCCCGTGGATGCACCAGAGGGAACCGCCGCGCGACCCATGTGACCGCTATCTAGCGTAACATCGACTTCAACCGTGGGATTACCGCGACTATCAAGAATTTGACGGGCGTGAATATTTGTTATGGCGCTCATAGAAAATTATCCTGTTTTATAAAGAAAAATGACAGGACACTGTTGTACTAAACTAGGGAGAAAAATAAAGGGGAAAGATTAAGCTTCGGTATCGATTTCTTGACCAGTTTCGGGGGCAGAAACACCGCCATCATCACCAAGAACCGCTCTAGAGAGCTGGCTTTCCGGTATGCGCCCGCGCAAAGCGAGGATTTGCTGCTGAGCACCTTCAATCGTAGCATCAGGACCAACCGCCAAAGAAAATAGAGCGTTAACGTCCGTGCTTCTATTTAGGAATTGTTGATTAATAGCGCGCGCGCCAGAGGATATCCCAAAACCACCAGCCGCCAAACTGCGACCAGATTCAAGCAAGCCCGTTGCAGAACCTTCACCTAATATTGTCGGAGATTGCGCACCAATACCTCGCACATTTGCGAGGGTCGCGGCTCCTAAAAAGCCAGATGCGCCGGGAATTGTAACCATTTTGGTTCTCAGCCTCCTGCTGGATCAGTGTTTAAAAAGGTATACTACCTTCTTATATTCTACATATTTTTAGCAATTTCGTCCAGTTTTATTAACTTTTCCAAAACTTTCGGCATGTCGCCCAATTTTACCATGTTTGGCCCATCGGACGGCGCATTGTCTGGATCTTGGTGCGTTTCCATGAAAACACCAGCAACACCAACGGCTACAGCCGCGCTCGCCAGCACAGGAACCATCGTGCGATCCCCACCAGAAGAGCCGCCAAGCCCACCTGGCTGCTGCACACTATGGGTGGCATCATAAATCACCGGATAGCCCGTTTTCGCCATAATCGGTAGGCTGCGCATGTCAGAAACGAGCGTGTTATAACCAAAACTCGCGCCGCGCTCACACAGCATAATATTTTCATTACCACTCTCAGAGACCTTCTTCGCGACATTTTCCATGTCCCACGGCGCCAAAAACTGACCCTTTTTAATATTAATGACCTTGCCCGTCTTGGCGGCCGCAATAAGCAAATCTGTCTGACGACATAAAAACGCAGGAATTTGAAGAACATCAACAACTTCCGCGGCAATGGCGCACTGCTCCGCGGTGTGAACATCTGTCACAACGGGAATACCAAATTGCTGCTTAATCTCTGCAAACACCTTAAGCGTTTTTTCAAGACCAAGCCCCCGCTCCGCATTCAAACTGGTGCGGTTGGCTTTATCAAAAGAGCTTTTATAGACAAAGGGAATATTAAGGCGCTGCGTCAACTCCGCAAGCGCTTCGCACATTTCAAACGCATGATCGCGGCTCTCCATCTGACACGGCCCGGCGATAAGCGCAAAGGGCTTATCGTTTGAGATTTCTATGTCGTTTACTTTGATTGTTTTATTGGTCATGTCCGCTCGCTTTCTACAGCGTATGAATGGCATATGACGGGCCTCGG